>JAPLWD010000050.1:0-4206 GCA_026396775.1 Candidatus Gribaldobacteria bacterium | reverse complement strand
TTCACCATTGTAAAGAGCGGTGATTACGATGGCGAGTACAAGCAAAAACTCCTAAATATTACTCATGACAATGGGAGTTATCAGAATTCTTATTCCCAATGTCACAGGGTAATAGAGTGGAACAAAAGGTGCGCTAGATTACTGAACCTCAACGGCGATAATGGCGCTGTATATCCAGCCATTGAGGCAGTTTCCTATTTCAAGGCGTCTATAGAGTGGCGGGAGATGTTTAAAAATCTTCCTTACCCACTCGATAAGTCGCGTCATTACTTCGATGTGTCGGAGATAATAGTGGACGGAAATATTTACAAGGTTCACTATGTTTATAGCCAGGCGTATGGTGCGGAGATAGTGGCGGTTCTTGCTACTACCAAAGCACCGGTTACTGTGGTGTTCGAAGTTAGGCGTCCGGTGCAAATTGATAAGGATGGGGAGCAGATTACATATTTTTACGATCTTCCTTCCTATACCTCAGAGTTTGACTGGATGCTCAATCACTACCTTAAGGAGGTGGTGATGAAAAAATAAAAAAATAAAAAACAGCAAAATAAGACGGCTGGTTAAGGCGAGGGGAAAACCCTTCAACTTAACTAGCTCGTTTTTATTTCTGCCACTTTTTCTCATGCATACACACCTTAAAATTCGTATTTTTAACCTTGACGTATTTTAGATGATCGTTCAAAATACGTCGAGGTTGGTAATGCATAAATTAGCTCCTGTTGTGATAATTTTGAGATTGCCCGCCTGCTTCGTTATGCGAAGTATTTCGGGTGGGCTTCGCTCGCAATGACGGGGGGTGTCCCTAGTTAAATTTTTTGTGGTACAATAAGGTTATAATTTTTATCTCTTGATTTGCCAACGGTTTACTATATTTTTAAGGATGGTGACATTATGTCTAGGAGATTTAGAAAACGGAGGATTTCGGAGTTAAGAAGACGCAGAAACCTCTTGTAACGGAGGATAAAGGGGGAGAATTCATTCTCCCCCTTGATTTATTTGGGGGAATATGGTATAGTATACAATAATGATAGGTTTTTGGCAAAACAATGATTAATAAAATTAAACAATTTTTTGGGGAGCAAGAAAATAAAAGGCTGGTTAAATACTTTGCGGTTTTGTTTTTGGTTTTAGCTTTCTTTTTTAATTGGAAATATGTTTCCTTTTTCTTTAATTATGATGTTTTAGGCGAAGGTTTAAATTATGTAGCTGAAAAAACTAATCCGGAAAACGCTTTGCCGATTTTAAAATATAATCCGTTGGTGGATAATATTGTGGTTGCTTCAACTTCGATTACTAACCAAGTAGTCGTCAATCCAGTCACCGATGTGATTATTACTAATAACATTGTTCAGCCGATAACTAATTTGGATTATTTAAACGAAAATCATTATTTGGAAATCCCCAAGCTTAATTTAAAAGCTCCGATTATGTTTACTACTAACCCTGACACTGGGACATTTGCTGCTTTATTAAAGAAGGGCACCTTGCATTATCCTGGGTCAGCCTTGCCCAATCAAGAGGGCGCTGTGGTTATTTTAGGGCATAGCTCCTCGCCTTATTGGCCTAAGATCAATTATGACTGGGTTTTTAGCAACCTGGACAAATTATCCCCAGGGGATGATATTGTGATTGACTTTGATGGACAAAAGTATCAGTATAAAGTAACCAAGGCGGACGTCTTGTTAAAGGGGGCGGAACTGCATCCAGACTTGACAAAAAGTAAATTTGTGGTAACATTGATTACATGTTGGCCTCCAGGCGGAACTCGTCAAAGG
The DNA here is from genome assembly GCA_026396775.1 of Candidatus Gribaldobacteria bacterium. GTDB lineage: Bacteria > Patescibacteriota > Minisyncoccia > Minisyncoccales > CG1-02-41-26 > JAPLWD01. Next base: position 2,431 of record JAPLWD010000050.1, on the reverse strand, counting down.
TATATCATTGAGGCCGAACTAAGCGGAATTATTAAATAAATAAATAAGTATCAGTAAACATATGAGAAATAAAAAAAATATTTGGCGCCAAATTTTAGGCAGTGCTCTGTTGGGTGTGTTGTTTTTGCCTTTATCAAGTTTGGCTATCAACCAGCCTAGTGTTTTAACCCATTTAGCGGCTGGCCTTACCGAAAATACAGCCGTTTTGAACGGTGAATTAACTAATCTGGGTGGCGACACTTCTGGCTCGGTTTGGTTTGAGTATGGACAAACAGCTAGCTATGGACAACAAACCAATCAGGTCAGCATGAACACGGTTGGCACTTTTTATGCCACCTTAAGCAACTTGTCAGCTTGCACCACTTATCATTTTAGGACTTTAGCTAAGAATGGCCAAGGCACAGTGCAGGGGAGCGACTCGTCTTTTACTACCTTGTGTTTGGGATCTGAAGTGGTTTTGAAAGCTAATAACTCTCAAGATAATATTACAATTAGCTATGGCCAGCCGGTTACTTTATCTTGGCAAGCTAGCAATGTGGACACTTGCCAGGCTAGTGGTGATTGGTCGGGCAGTAAGGCAACTTCTGGTTCAGAATCTGTTGGTAGTTTAAATACTAATAGAACTTACTCTTTAACTTGTACAGGACAGGGTAACACTGTTTCTGATTCGATTGCTGTTGCAGTTGGCAACCAACCAACTTTAAATGTTTCTTTAGAGGCTTTTCCACCATCGGGTAGGGCGCCTTTAAATAATGTGGACTTAAAAGCGGTGATCTCGGGGGCAGCCACGGGTGATGTGAGATATCAATTTGATTGTTTAAACGATGGAAGCTATGAAAAGGACATCACTATTACTACTGAACCTTTTTCTTCCTATATTGCTACAAACTTATGTAATTATCCTAATATTGGCACTTACACTGCCAGCGTTAAGGCTACTCGGGGTGGGCAAACCGCTCAAAGTACAACTATCATTACTGTAGGCAATGTTGATGCGACTAATNNNATGTTGATGCGACTAATAATCATCCACCTACAGCCAATGCTGGCTCGGACAAAAATATTTACGAAAATGAAACCGTGGTTTTAAATGGCTCGGGTAGTGATCCGGATAGCGATCCTTTAACCTATTCTTGGAATTGTACTGGGGGGTCTTTAAATAATTATTCTATTGCTCAACCAACCTATACTGCTCCAGCTATTAATGCTAATACTAATTATAATTGTAATTTAACTGTCAGTGATAACAGGGGATTGTCTGGTTCGGATTCGGTTAGTATTGCTGTTCAAAAAAGAATTACTAACGCTGAAGTAGAAACTCAAAATGTTACTAATCTACAAACCAATCAAGCTACTTTAAATGGTTATTTAAGAAGTTTGGGTGGTCAGTCCAGTGCCACTGTTTGGTTTCAATGGGGTTATAATACCAATTATGGTAACATTACGCCTTCGCAAACTATGAGCTACACTGGGGCTTTTAGTAATAATTTAACTGGCTTATCTCAAAATACTGCTTATTATTATCGAGCCGTGGCTCAAACTACCCAAGGCACCGTGTATGGGCAGAATATGATTTTTACCACTCAAGGTTCTAACCAGAGCTACCCTATAGCTAACGCTGGATCAGACAAACAAGTTTATGAAGGCGAGTATGTAGTTTTGCAGGGATCGGGCAGTGATTCTAACGGTAGCTACCTTACTTATTCTTGGAATTGTACTGGGGGGTCTTTAAATAGCTACTCGGTGGCTCAACCAACTTACACGGCTCCTCAAGTTTCGGGCAACACCAACTATACTTGTAACTTAACTGTTACTAATAGTGCTGGGTTAAGTAATTCAGACTCGATGCTAGTAACAGTTTCAGATAGAAATAGTCCTGTGGTGGGTGGCTATTTAACGGTGAATAAAACCGTGCAAAGTTTAACTAAAAACGATGGAGTGTGGAAAGAAGTTATTGATGTTTCACCCTACGAAGATTTAATTTTTGGCATTAACATCCAAAATACTGGGCAAACTACTTTAACGAATGTTTATTTTAAAGAAAATATGCCCGAGCACATTATTTATCAAAATCAATTAAAGATTGATAATGTGGCTGATTCTAGGGTTCCAACTTTGTCAGCGATTAGTTTGGGCGATTTAGCCCCTGGAGCTTCTCGGGTGATTACTTTTAAAGCCAGAGTGGATGGTCCAACTTATTTCAGCTATGGAGCCAATACTTTAGTAAATACGGTGAGTGTTTATAACGATCAAGTGTCGGTGAGCGACGCTGCTACTGTGATTGTGCATAAAACGGCTGTGGCAGGAAATATTACCTATATCAACACTGGCTTGGCCGACACCTTGTTTAACTCATTGTTGTTACCCTTGCTAGGGGCAGGCCTATTGGTTTTCTTGTTTAAATCACAAGTGATTGGCTTGGATAAATGGG
>JAPLWD010000109.1 GCA_026396775.1 Candidatus Gribaldobacteria bacterium | reverse complement strand
CTGGAGGAGCCTCAATCACCATCAGCTGAACCTTAATGGGCAAGTCAATGTTAACAACCTGTTCTTGAAAAACTAGCCCTTTGACTATCTCATTAGTTTTTAAAAAATCTACCCCAAACCCAATTTGATCTCCAGTTAAGAAAAATCTTTTTGAAGGGCCATCAACTTCCGAAAACCAGTATTGCCCCTTGGTGGAGTATAAAAACTTTAAGTCTTTTTTAGTCACTTCAGCTTCGCTAAAAGTATCCCCTGGGTGTAAAGTTTTAGTAGAAGAAACTCCGGTAATTAAATTTTTCATTTTGCAGTTCACCGTGGAACTGCCTCGGCCTTGAAAATTTAAAGAGTAGTCAATAACTTCGTGAGGCTGGTTATTAAGAATAAACATAACGCCCCTTTTTTAAAGAGTAGTCAATAACTTCGTGAGGTTGGTTATTGAGAATAAACATTACGCCCCGCTTAAGTTCTGTGTGTGATAACATATAAAAAATAATTAATTATTTCCATTCAATTTTTGATTCTTGGTCAGCAAATTCTAGCCATTCTCCACCATCCTCGGGCACCACGAACCAGCGATTATCTTTTTGGCGCATTGGGTGGCCTTCGTAAAAAGGTTTTTTAACAACTGGCTTCGGTTTTAAATTTTTTAGTTCAGGCCACTTTTTAAAAACTGTTTCAATGGCATAATCCAACCCGCGAGATTTAGCCCAATTAGCCACTTTATCAATAGCTTTTTTAGCTTTTTCAATATCACCTGCTAGTTCTAAAAGTTGTTTGGCTGGCTTGGTAAAGCGCGAATAAACAATTTGATTTTTTTTGGCATTTTTTTTGAGTTCATTTAAGCTAATGCCCTTGCTTTTAAAATAATGGGTTACGATTTGGCGGATGGCGGTTTCTTGCTTTAATTTTTCATAATAACTTATTTTGCCCTTTTGTAAATATTCAGCCATTTTTTGAGCGATACCATCTCCAATTCCGTTAATACTTTTAAGCCCTTTTAGGCCATCTTTTTGATAAATTTCCTGGATATCTGATTTGAGTTTTTCTAAAGTTAAACTGGCTCGGCGGTAAGCCGTGGGCTTAAAGGGTATTCCCTTAATATCAAGGATCTCCGCTAGATTTTTTAAGATTTTGGCAATTTTGTGATTATTACTTACCATATTTAAAAATCTTTTTCGGGGCTTTCGGTGAACTTTTCATCGTGAAGAAATTTTTGAATTCTAGTAGCTTCGGCTTCAACTAAAGCTCCGTCATAATCAGCGTTATGAGCGGTGGTTCCTTCAAATGTAGGTTTAACCTGATCCATATGCAAGGTAGCTTGAATTTGGACATTATTATTACTATTGGTGAAAAGGTGAAAACGCGGATAAGGTTTTTGGTTAATAGTTCTAATAAAAATTAGTTGTTTAGTTCTAGCATCCTTGCCCATAAATTGGTAACGCGCTTGTTTCAAGATGACATCAATTTTTTCTCGGGTTTTGTTTTGAAAGCTAAAGTTCATATACTTCTTATTCTAGCAGATTTTTGCTATAATTAGAAAGGTTTAGACTTCGGATTGCTAGAGGCAAGTCGGCTCGGAAAGTATTTTCAAGTCCCCCCAGCGGGGGACTTCGCTCAGCTCTCGCTCCCGTTGCCCGCCTGCTGGCGGGACCATGCCAACAGGGCGCAAGGAAGCCTTGAAAATACTTTCCTCGCCTCATCTCGCAATCCAGAGAACAGTTATAATAACCTTATGAAAAAATTAGTTATTGCAAATTGGAAGATGAACCCAATTAATTTAAAGGGGGCAGTGAAAATGGTTGAAGAATTGAAAAGGGGAGTGGCCAAAAAATCCAAAAGCGAAATCGTGATTTGCCCACCGTTTGTTTATTTGGCTAATTTAGCCAAATTATTGAAGGGCAGTAAAATAAAATTGGGGGCTCAAAATTGTTCTTGGGATAAAATGGGGCCTTTAACGGGCGAAATTGCTCCAACAATGCTCAAAGACATTGGGGCTAAGTATGTTATTTTAGGGCACTCCGAAAGAATGGAAAAGCTGGCTGAAAATAACGCAATAGTCAGCCGAAAGTTGAAAACAGCCTTGGAAGTTGGTTTAAACTGCGTGGTTTGCATTGGGGACAATGCTGATGAACATAACAGTGGTAAGGTTTTTGCTATTTTGGAGCAGAAGTTTAATGAAATTTTGGCAGATTTAAAAGGGGCAGATTATGCTAAAATTATCCTTGTGTATGAGCCAATCTGGGCTATTAGCACTAATCAAGATTTTGTAGAAAGTTGCTCGGTAGATGAAGCTTTAACGGTTGCTTTGTTTTTTAAAAAGCTTTTAATTCAAAGAGCAGGACAAAAATCAGCTGGAATGGTTAAAATTTTATATGGTGGCAGTGTGAATGCTCAAAATGCCAATTCTTATTTGGCAGAGGAGGGGATTGATGGCGTCTTAGTGGGGGGAGCCTCTTTAAACATTAAAGAATTTTTAAAAATATGTTAGCGAAAGATAAACAAAAAAAATATCTAGCTTTCTTTGAAAAGAAGGGGCATAAAATTATTCCTTCGGCCTCTCTGATACCGGAGAATGACCCTATGGTTTTATTTACCACCGCCGGAATGCATCCCTTGGTGCCTTATTTGCTTGGCGAAAAGCATCCTTTGGGTGTTCGTCTTTGCAACAGTCAAAAATGTATTAGAACAGGCGATATAGATGATGTGGGCGATGCCACTCATAATACTTTTTTTGAAATGCTAGGCAATTGGAGCTTGGGTGATTATTTTAAAAAAGAAGCT
>JAPLWD010000089.1 GCA_026396775.1 Candidatus Gribaldobacteria bacterium | reverse complement strand
AATGGTTGCAGTGCTAGAGGAGATTGGTTATCGAGTTAAGTATAAAGTTTTGCGATCGCAATATTTTGATGTTCCGCAAAAACGAGAGCGTTTGATAATTATTGGTGTTAGAAAAGATTTAAATATTCCAATTTCTTTTCCGAAAGAAAAGGATTACATTGTTCCGTTGCGTGAAGCGTTGCATAGATGTCCAAAATCGGAAGGTCAGGAATATCCCGAAAAAAAGAAGAAAATTTTAGAGTTAATTCCTCCCGGGGGGTATTGGAGGGATCTTTCAGAAGAGTTGCAGAAGGAATATATGGGGGCTAGTTATTTTATGGGTGGTGGTAAAACTGGTATGGCAAGGCGGTTATCGTGGGATGAGCCATCGCTTACTTTAACTTGTAGCCCGGCTCAAAAACAAACCGAACGCTGTCATCCAGATGAAACCCGTCCGCTGTCTGTTCGTGAATATGCTAGGATTCAAACCTTTCCTGACAATTGGAAATTTTTTGGGTCTGTTTCTCAACAGTATAAGCAAATTGGTAATGCGGTGCCTGTAAATCTTGGATACCATATTGGGGATATGATAATAAAAATGTTAAATGGCGAAGCTGAAGAAGAAGTTGAAGAAAATGTTTGTCGCCAAGCACAACTTTTTGCTTTTGCTACTTAAATAATATTTATGGACAAAACAAAATTTTTAGATAAGTTGCTAAAAATATTAGAGATGGTGCCGGAGGGGATAAGCTTCACCGAAGATAATAGGGGAGGGGCGAGGGTTTTGTTGGGGGAGGGGCAGGAGCTGTTACATATTTCTGCAACTGATATTCAGATTCCGGGCATTAGTTTGCCCGTTAATTTTTTTGGGAAACCAAGTTTACTGCCAGATGAGTTTGCGCCGATGGATCAAATTAAAGAACTGTTTCAATATTTAACCGCCAATAATCTTTTTGGGCGGTTGAATCATTTAGGCTTTTGCTATGCGGTTGATTCGGCTCAATCAGAAAAAGAAAGATTGATTGATGAAGTTAAAAAAACTAAACTGCATTTATACGAAGAAGTTTCTGATGACTCTTCGGTTTGGTTATTTTTGGGCGATACAAGTAATTGGCAAAGCCCAATGTTGGAATTTGTTATAAACGAAAAAACCACTGATCCGCGAAAAGATTATTGGTTACCTCATTTTCAGATAGACATAGACACCTATTTAGACGGTAATGAAATTGAAAAACTGATTATAGATAATTTTAAGGGAAGAATTGAGCCTTATCGAATTATTGAAAATAAGGGAATGATTATTTTAGTGAGAGCCAGACTGGGAGTTATCGCTGGAATTAATATTGCTCTAGATATGGGTTTTGAAGGCCGGATGCCTCGCTACCACCGCACTAAAATACTAACCCAACTTGTGTAACGGATTTTATGAAATCTAACTTGGTAAATTTTAATGGTAGCAGTTGATGCACCAGCCTGGGTGGTCAATGGGCTTTGAAATATGGGATCGGCAAGCTCCTTGGATGCACCAATAAGCCGCACTGTAATAATCAAAATCTTTAGCCCAGGCTTCATCTGGGAACTTGCAAAAGTCAATTGAGCCAACAGGGTTTAAGGGACAAAATCTAATACTGATCTGGTAGATTGGCTGTCCGGTGCTTGGGTCGATCCAATTATCCCAGTCAAAAACACTCTCTGGCCAAGCCGCTCTAGGCCAAGAATTCTCAATAGACATATAATGGTCTAGTCCAGGAGGTAAATCTCTTGAAACATCTAGTGGAAAATTATTTTTGTGATCAATTGAATACATCAAAATCCCTCGAGCTATACTGCTAAGCTCTGTCTGAGCCCTAGAATAACGTGATTTTTTTACAGCATCTCCATATTGCAAAAATGTAAAGGCAGAGAGTATGCCGATAATGGCTATAACTATTAAGAGTTCTATTAAAGTAAAACCTTTTTGCATATTTGTTATTTTTTTATTATCGCATATTTTTTAAAAAAAGTATAAAGTTTAAGAGGGAAAATTTAAAACGATAATGAGCGTTGTTTGGGCGACGCTTTTTTTGTTGTATTTTTTAAAAAAAAGGTAAAAGGTGCAAAATAGAATAAATAATAGAAAAAAATATGCCAAAAATTTTAAAAATATTGTTAGCGGTTCTAGTGTGCGAGGGGGCAGGTATGCTTGGGGCGGTTTTCACTACGCCTGCAATTGCTTCTTGGTATGCCACTTTGGCTAAGCCAAGCTTTAGCCCGCCTAATTGGGTTTTTACTCCAGTGTGGACATTACTTTTTCTTTTAATGGGCGTGGCTTTGTTTTTAGTTTGGAATGAAAAATCAAAAGGTAAAAATATCCAAACCGCCGTGCTGGTTTTTTTTCAGCAACTGGCTTTAAATGTTTTATGGAGCGTTTTATTTTTTGGTTTGCATAGCCCGCTTTTAGCTTTAATTGAAATAATTATTTTGTGGCTAAGCATTGTAATGACTATTTTTTACTTTGCTAAAATTTCCAAAACAGCCGCTTGGCTTTTGGTGCTTTATCTTGTGTGGGTTTCGTTTGCCACTTTTTTAAACTTTTCAATTTGGCGCTTAATGGTTTAATAAATGGTAAAAAATAAAGAAAAATTTGATGTGGTGGTGATTGGAGGTGGGCCTGCTGGCATAATGGCGGCCATTCAAGCTAGCTCCAAGGGAGCTAGTGTTGTTTTAATTGAAAAAAATTCAATCTTTGGCCGCAAGCTTTTACTAACCGGAGGGGGCAGGTGCAATATCACCCAAGCCGAATTTAACGCCAAAAAGTTTGTTGAAAAATTAGGTAAAAAGGGGCAGTTTTTATTATCCGCTCTGTCGGTGTTTGGCTCCGAGCAGATGATAGATTTTTTTGAACAAAATGGCTTAAAAACAAAAGTAGAGAGAGGGGGCAGGGTTTTTCCTGTTTCGGATCAGTCGCAAGAAGTTTTGAATGTTTTAGTGAAATGCTTGAATAAAAATAAGGTTAGGTTTTTACTGAAGCAAGAGGTGATTGGTTTTACTGCGTACGAAAGAAGGATTAAAAAAGTAAGACTCAAGGAAATAGAAATAACGGCCAAGTCAGTTATTTTGGCTACTGGGGGCGCAGCTTATCCTGGAACAGGTTCAACGGGGGGTGGATATTTATTAGCTCAAAAGATGGGGCATAAAATTATCGAGCCCCGACCCGCTTTAGCGCCTATTGAAACCAAAGAAAACTGGGTTTTTGGTTTGGCGGGCTTAACTTTAAAAAATGTGAGCGTGGGTGTTTTTCAAAATAACAAAAAGCAGGATTCGAAATTTGGCGAAATGATTTTTACTCACACTGGTTTAAGTGGGCCAATTATTTTGGATTTAAGTAAAAAAATTGGGGAGCTGTTACAGTTGGGGGCAGTTAATTTAAAAATTGATTTAAAGCCGGCTTTAGATGTTGCCACGCTAGATCAAAGATTGCAAAGAGATTTTCAGGGTAACAAAGATTTTAAAAACTATTTACCAGCCTTAATCCCGCAAAGATTAGGCGATTTGATTATTAAGCTAACTGGTATCAATCCAGATAAAAAGTTAAATGCTATCAATAAAACCGAACGCAAAAAAATTATTGATTTTTTAAAAGGTCTAGAATTAACTGTTAAATGTGTGAGTGGTTTTTCGCAGGCGATTATTACTAGCGGGGGAGTTGATTTAAAAGAAATTGAGTCAAAAACCCTACAATCTAAAATTATCAAAAATTTGTTTTTAGCCGGTGAAATTTTAGACCTCGATGGCCCCACCGGTGGCTACAACCTACAAATCTGCTGGAGCACTGGCTTTGTGGCTGGTACCAGTGCTGTTGTGAAAAAAGATTTTTAAAAATTTTTTAAAATATTCAATGGGGGGTTGACAGCGGGGGTTAGTTTTGCTATACTGTACAAAAGTGTACAGTATGAGTAAACAAGCATTAAAACAAAATAAGTTGAATCTGCTTTTGAAAAGTCCGGAAAATCTTTTTCACACCCAGGACTTGTTTTTGCTTTGGGGCGGTGGGCAGAAAAACACTCTTTACACCACGATTAAAAGATATGTTCAAAGAGGGGTTTTGATTAGAATTAAGAAAGGCTTTTACGCCAAGTGGAACTTGTCGCAGTTAAACCCGGTGGCATTGGGGATGGGCTTTCTGCATTCTTTTAGCTATCTTTCAACAGAAACTATTTTAGCTCAAAATGGCGTTATTTCCCAACCCATACTTCATATCACGCTGATTTCAGACAAATCAAAAAAGTTTAAAATAAAAGAAGCGAGCTTTATTTGTCGGCAGTTATCAGATCAATTTTTATTTAACAAAACAGGCATAATCGAAAAAGATGGAATAAATTGCGCAACCATGGAGAGGGCGGTGGCGGATATGCTTTATTTTAGCTCCAATTATCATTTTGATGCCCCAAATTTAATTAATTGGGAAAAGGTTAAAGAAATGCAAAAACAAATTGGCTATGCTTAACTTAGAAAAACAAAATGCACTTCATAAGGCTCAACTATATCGGCTCTTGATTAGTTTGTTGGATAACAAAAAAATATCACCGAATATTTTTTTTAAAGGAGGCACTTGCACAACCATGCTGGGTTTTTTGGATAGATTTTCGGTTGATTTAGATTTTGATTTAAAAAATAGCGCCAACAAATCGGAACTAAGAAAGGAGTTTCATTTAATTTTTAAGAATCTAGGATTAGTGGTAAAAGATGAGAGCAAAAATGCTTTGCAGTTTTTCTTGAAATATCAAGCTCCGGCAAGTCAAAGAAATACTTTGCGATTAGAGATTTTAGATAATCCATTTTTGTCAATTGATTATCAAGTCCAGTATCTAAAAGAGATCGATAGAACAGCCATTTGTCAAACTAAAGAGAGTATTTTTGCTAACAAATTAGTGGCTTTAGCTGATCGGTATAAAAAGAGAAAAACTATAGCGGGTAGAGATGTTTATGATATTCATTATTTTTTTTCGCAGGGGTATAATTACAAACCAGAAATTATCAAAGAGCGAACAGGCAAAACGGCTTTAGCGTATTTAAAAGAGCTAAAGGTGTTTATGGAGGATAAAATGAGCCAGACAGTTATCAATCAAGACATAGGCTTTCTTTTGTCGGATAAAAAATTTAAAATTTTAAGCAAAACCTTAAAAATTGAGACACTTGTGATGATTGAGGATGAAATCCAAAATTTAGCCAGCCAGCTTGACTAAAAGGTTTTTATATGCTAGTATTGGATTGAGGTTGTGGGTTGCTTAATAAAAAATTCGTCGAGTTTATTCGTTTAAACATGGAAGGAACAATTGCAAAACTTGTAGAAGACAAGGGGTTCGGTTTTATCGCCGTTGAAGGCGAAGAGAAAGATTTATTTTTTCACAAAAATGAACTTCAAGGTGTGAACTTTGAAGATCTAAAAATTGGTGATAAAGTAAATTTTGAAAAAGCTGATTCTCCAAAAGGACCAAACGCGGTGAGCGTATCTCGCGTCTAAGAATGAATGTATAATTCATTCAAGTCTAACAAAAAGCCCTGAAAAGGGTTTTTTGTTTTTAAATGCAAATAAGTAATGCCACTTGTCATTGCGAGCGAGCCCGAGCCAGCGAGGGCGAGTGTGGCAATCTCGTAGTCACAAGAGATTGCTTCGTCGCTCCGCCTGCTGGCGAAGCAATTCGCAATGACAAAAATAATTAGTATTATATAAGTAAAAAATTATTAGACAAATTTGAAAAATTAGGGCATTATTGAGATGGCTACAAAATTATTTCGTGATGAAAGTTTAGATTTTTGAGCGAGACGAGGAAGACAAGTAAAAAGGTTTGAGTCGTAGCAGAAGCTACGGTGAAAAGCTTTTTACGCAGTCTGACGAAGTCGGAGCCGAAAAGCTAAAATTGCAGTAGGAATAATTTTGTAGCCAGCTCAATATGTTAATTGATGATGTAAAAATTAAGGTTAAAGCTGGGCATGGTGGAATAGGCAATGTGGCTTTTAATAAAACTAAGCTGTCGCTTGGGCCAACTGGTGGCAAGGGTGGCAACGGAGGCAGTGTTTATTTAGAAGGGGTGGCTGATTTGGGCGCTTTGGCGCAGTTTCGCTATAAAAAAGAGCTAATGGGTGAGGATGGTGAAAAGGGTGGGCGACAGCTTAAGGACGGCGCTGATGGTTCAGACTTGGCCTTTAAGGTGCCCGTTGGCACAATTGTGCATAATCTATTAACTGGACAGGATTTTGAGATGACGGCTATCGGGCAAAGATTATTGCTAGCCAAAGGGGGTGGGGGTGGCAAGGGTAATTTTCTGTTTCGTTCATCAACTAATACCAGTCCAATTGAGTTTCAACGAGGCCTAGAGGGCGAGGAGTGTGAGCTAAGGCTGGAGTTAAAGCTGATTGCCGATGTTGGTTTGATTGGTTTGCCTAATGTGGGCAAGTCTAGTTTTTTAAATAGTTTAACTAACGCAAAAAGCAAGGTGGCCAATTATCCCTTTACCACCCTGGAGCCAAGTTTGGGTGTTTATTTTGAACTTATCTTAGCGGATATTCCGGGGTTGATTGAAGGAGCCAGTGAGGGCAGGGGATTGGGCATTAAATTTTTACGCCACATTGAAAGAACTAAAACTCTGTTTCATTTTATTTCAGCCGAATCGCCAGAGCCAATGCAAGATTATGAAATTATCCGTAATGAACTGAAAGCTTTTAATCCAGAATTATTAAACCGAGCCGAGTATATTTTTTTAAGTAAAATTGATTTGGTGAGCCAAGAAGAGGTTGACCAAAAATTAGCCAAACTAAAAACTTTAAACAAAGAAGTGTTCCCCATTTCCGTAATTGACAAGAGGGGACTAACTCAAACCGAAAAACTTTTACGCCAACTTATCCAACAAAAAACCATTTAAAAGATTGAAAATTCCCTAATTTTATGGTAAAATAGGACTATAAAGTGAGGTTAGAAGTATGTATAATTGGTCTATTGATACAAAAGAATTAAAAAATGATAAAAAGAAATATAAAATTTGGCAACTAGAACAGCTGATTAATTTTGGCTTGGGCAAAGAAAAAATTGTTTGAGGGTCAACTTCGTTTTCAGAAAAAAAGTCTAAGTCCTCTGAAAAGCGATGTTGCAAATAGAATTCAGCTAAGGCTGTGCCACCAGTTAAATAAAAATTTTGGCAAATATCTTTGCTTTGGCTAATAATTTCTAAAACTTTTTGCTGATTTTCACTTAAAATTGCTTTTTCGGCCATAAAAGAAAAGAAAGATATCTTTTTTTATTTTGGTCTAAATTGAGCAAGTCCCAATATTTTTTCAAATCCGCTTGCCTAATTTTTTCTTTGCCCAAGCCAAAATTAATCAGCTGTTCTAGTTGCCAAATTTT
>JAPLWD010000061.1 GCA_026396775.1 Candidatus Gribaldobacteria bacterium | reverse complement strand
GATCCAACTAAGGTTACCCGATCGGCTTTAGAAAATGCGGTTTCGGGAGCCACAATGCTTTTAACCACGGAAGTTGTGGTAGCTGAATTGCCCAAAGAAAAAGACGACAAAGGTATGGGTGGTATGGGAGGCGGTATGCCCAATATGGGCGGAATGGACTACTAGGCATTGACATTGTTATAGTGTTTGCTAAAATATAATTGTTTATCAGGCAGCGGACACATACCCTTCTTAGAGGGTACCAGCAAAACAATCTCGATTTTTTCGAGATTGTTTTGTTTTATCAAAATGTTAAAATGACCTTGCGGAGGTAAGGGAGGTTGAAATCCGCCGGCGCGGATCGCTGCTTGATAAACAGGTGATACCCTTTATTGGGTATGTGGTTCGACACCTGCCTCCGCGTCAAAAATCCTCAACTAGTTAGTGGGGATTTTTGATTGGCTGGGGATGTTTATTTTGACAAAATGCGGGGGGGTGTAGAATTAAAGAAATTAAAAGTTATAAAAGCGAATTTTAGCGTAAAAGACAATTAATAAGAAGGAAGTTTTTTCGTGGGAATTGCTTCTATAATAAAAACATTATGGAAAAGATGCCTTTAGGGGGAAACGAACAAAATTTAGAGCAGGGGCCGGTTAAAGATTTAGAATATGTGATTCATCTTGCACAGCGTATTGAGGAGAACGTTAATATGGTTTTGGCGATGGTTGAAGAGGCAAAAGAAAAAAGCATTCCTATCGATCTTGAGAACAATATGATGTTGAAAAATTTTGTTGTTGGTGGTAAATACGAGGTTGAACTTTTGAATATCAATTCTGATATAATGGCAATCCAAGGTCATTTGTTGAATCAAGGCGTAGTAATGACTGGAGAAGATTTGCGTTCTAGATTAGAGAAAATGGGAAAATAATTTAAACGAATATCTTTTGACGTAACGCAAGGCTCCCGTTGACTTTGCGGGGGTTTTGGTTTTTGGGGTATTTATTATGGTGCGTTGACATTTTGGCTTTAGCTAGTAAGATAAAATAAGTTGAAAAATGTTTTATGGAAGCTTTTAAAAACGATTATTTTATTCGATTAACGGTGGCGGTTTACAAGGTGGTTGATCTACTGCCAGAAGGAGAGCCTTTGAAAGGTTTTATTAAGCAAAAGGCCGGTGAATTGTTGGGCGATTTTGTGGCCAAGAATTACCAGGGTGGGCGTGAATTAAATGAAAAGCTAAAGGTGGATTGGGGGGTTTTAAAAGTATATTTTGAGTTAGCCAAAACACAAAAATGGGTCAAAGAAGAAAACTTTGATTTTTTAAGCGGTCAATACGAAAAGCTAGTTGAATCGTTTTATTTAGAGACAGACAGAATTGAGAAGAAAGAGGTAGCGATCCAGCCAAAAGCAAAAAGGCTTAAGGTAGCCAAAGTGGTTCAAAAAGAAGCGCGAGTGGATAATGATCTGGGCAACTCTAGACATCAAAAAATTGTTGAGATTTTAAAATCCAAGGGAACAGTTCAGGTAAAAGATGTGAAAGATTTTTTTCCGCAGTTGAGCAAAAGAACCTTACGGCGTGATTTTGAATTTTTACTCCAACAGGGTGTGGTGAATAGGATAGGGGAAGGCAATTTAACGGTTTATAATCTTAAATAGTTTTTGCGAGGAGTGTAGCTAGGGAGACATTGAGATTGCTTCGTTGTTTCGCCTACTGGCTCTACTCCTCGCAATGACATGGAGGATGAACGATTAAGAAAAGCGATGGGACAAGATACGGACAGCTATAAAATTTGTTAGGACAAGTGTATCTTTATTAGGACAACGAAGTGTCCTATGTTTTGTTATGGTTGACTTAACTAAACAATTTTCGAAACTTTATGACGATAATGTAGTTAAAATCTACCGCTTTATTTATTTAAAAGTTGAGTCCAAGCAAGTAGCTGAAGATCTTACTAGCCAAGTTTTTGCGAAAGGCTGGGCCAGATTTAGGGCTATCACTGACATCAAAAATCCAACTGCGTACTTATATCAGATTGCTCGGACAGAAATTGTTGATCACTTAAGAGTTAGGACAAAATTTAGAATGGTTTCTTTGGACAATGTTGAGGTAGCGGACAACAAACAAAACTTAGCTGAAAAACAAGCCATTAATTCTGACTTAGAGGGCGTTCGGAAGGCGTTAAAACAACTCGACGAGGATGAGCAAAATGTGTTGATTATGCGGTATCTGGACGAGCAACCTTTTAAAACCATTGCCTTGGCTTTAGATAAAAACGAGGGGGCTATTAGGGTGATGGTGCACCGAGCCCTTAAAAAACTCAAAGAGGGGTTGGGGGATGTAACAAAATAGAGGAAACTCCGTCATAACTCTAATGGGCACAAAAATATGGAATTTTCTACCATTAAACAATTAAAGAAACTGCAAGGGGTAAAGCCTGAAATCGAATGGACTAAAAGTTTGAAAGAGCAGATTTTAAAGGGTGATCATTATTACTTAAATGCTCCGGCGGTTTGGGATGTTTTTGGTTTAATGAAAAGAAGTTGGGTTTTAAGCTCGGTAGTGGCATTGCTTTTAGTTAGCTCGGGATTTTTTGCTTATACAACCTATATCAATAAAATGTTTGTGCAAGACCTATTAGCTAGGCTTAATACAACCAATCAGAGTATCAACCAAACTAAACTTGTTGCTTCTTTAGAAGAAATGAAGACTAGTTTACAAGTTATTAGTGGATCTTTAGATAATTTAAAATTAGCAAAGAATAAAAAAGAAGCCTTGGTGACGGCGAGCGTGGTTAAAGCTACCGCTAAATATGGGCAAGTGACGGTTCAAAATATTAGAGCTAGTGATGGTGGGGTGGTAGATGGAAAGGTTTTAGCTAGTTTAAATGAAACCGAAAAACAATTTCAAAATATGGAAAAAATGGCAACTGCTGTGCAAAATGAATTTATTGCTTCGTTGATCGCTGATTTAAAAACCAGATCATTAACGGTTAATAACGCAGAGTTATTAAAGAAAGCGGAAGAAGATTTTACAGCTGGTCGGATTGAAGAGGCAGCCATGGGAATTTCGTGGATTAACCAATAAAACCTGCTTATAAAGTAAGAGCAGGGTTGGAATTTGCAAAAAGGTCGAAAAGACTGATTTAAGCTAATGAATTATTATGATTTAAGGCTTAAATCAAATAAAAGTTACAAGATTGTTAAAATTCTCAAAAGAAAATTTTGCAGTCAAAAACAAATAGATAAAAAAATGAGTATTAAAAAGATTTTTGCGATTTTTACCAGTTTAACAACTGTTGTTATGCTGATGGGTCCAATCGCTCCTGTGGCTGCTCAATCTAGTGCTGATTTGCAAGCAACCATTAATGGTTTATTGGCAACAATAGCTGCGTTGCAGACTCAGTTAAACGCTCAAGGTGGTGGAAGCACTGCTGGTGGAACTGGGACTGGAGCTTGCGCTGGAATTACCTTTACTCGCAGTTTACAGCAAGGGGCAAGTGGCAGTGATGTAAAATGTTTACAATCATTGTTAAACTCTGATGTTGCTACTAAAATTGCAGCTTCGGGAGCAGGTTCTCCTGGCAACGAATCAACCTATTTTGGTGGCTTAACAAAAGTGGCCGTGGTTAAATTTCAGGTCAAGTATGCGGCTGAAGTTTTAACCCCATCTGGTTTAACAACCGGAACTGGCTTTGTTGGAGCAGCTACCAGAGCTAAGTTGAATGCTATGGTTGGCGCTGGCGGTGGTAGCACTGGCGGTGGCACAATCCCTCCAATTACGGGTGGCAATTTAAATATTGCTTTAGCTGTGGAAAATCCAGTAGCTAACTATATTCCTGATGGATCGTTATACAATTCTATGTTAACTGTTAAGTTAACCGCAGGCGCTACAGGTGCTACCGTGAACAGCTTAACCTTTAACAATGCCGGCAGTGTGATTGCTAACACTAGCATTACAGGCTTAAGCGTCTGGGATGGAGCTACTAGATTAGGCAATGTGATTACTACTTTAAGTTCAGATGGTAAAGTTACTTTTGCCTTGGGATCTACCGAATTGGTAATTCCCGCTGGTGGCAGCAGAAACATTACTTTAAAAGCTGATCTTGCCACTACAACTAATTCTGGTGTTTTAATGTTTGGCATTACTTCAGCTAATGATGTTGTTTTAGCTGGCGGAGGAACCGTGACCGGTTTATTCCCAGTGTTAGGCAACAGAATGAGTATTGTTGATGGTGTGAACTCTTTGGGTAATGTGTATGTTTCGTCTGTAGCTATGGGTGGCTATAGTTCAGCTAACGCTCAAGTAACCACCAATGGCAATATTGAAGTAGGTACTGTGCAAGCTGATGTTGCTAAATTTAAGTTTGTTCAAAACAATTCAAAGGAAGACATCCGAATTGAAAGATTGGTTGTGTACTTTGAAGGTTCTTTGAACGAAGGCAAGGATTTAGGAAATTTCACTCTTTATAGCCCAGAGGGCACTCAAATTGCTACTGGTTCAACTATGAAGGATCGTTATGTGACCTTTATCTTGGCTACTCCTTATGTTATTACTAAGGGTTTAACCAAGGAATTAACTGTGAGAGCTGATGTTTTGGATGGCGCAACCCGCTATTACAGAGCTCAACTACAAAACAGTTATGATATGATGATCAAGGGTGCTAACAGTGGAGCTTATATCAGTCCACTTAATTCAGATGGAGTTACTTATGTTGATGGCACTAGTGGTGCTGATGCTAATAGCTACTTTAGAATTAAAGTTGGCGCTTTAACTATTTCTAAGTTAGCTACCTCTGCAAGTGGCGCTGTGGCTCCTTCTCAAACTGACATCTCTTTAGCCAAATATTCTATTAAGTCTAATGGCGAAAAAGTTGATATAAGAAAGATTGGCGTGTATGTGAAAGTGTACGCAGCCTCTGCCACTCATATGTTGTCAGGCACCTTGAAGATTCAAGATGCTGATACCGGTGTGGTTTATGCCAGCGTGTCGGCTGACACTGCTAGCTTGCAAAACACTACTGCTATTTCGGGTGCTGTGTTAGTGAGCGTGAGCCTATCTAACTACATCACTATTGAGAGCGGTACAACCAAGAACATTGAAATTAGAGGCAATATCCCAAGCGGTGCAACTACTGCTAGCACTTATCAAGCTGCCATTGGCGGTTTGTATGTGAAGCGATATTCGTCTAATGATTACACTTACTTACCTGATCAAGCTACTTCTTACTATTCAGGTAACCAGTTAACTACTGGAGGTGTATCTTTGTCGGTTAATAAGAATGCATCTTTCACGGGTGTAAGAACCGCTAAGAGCAAAAACGCTGTTACCGTGGGTGACTTCGTTTTGGGAGCTTCAGTGGCTGATGATCTTAAAATCTCAACCATTAAAGTGATTATGTCTACCACCACCGGTGTCCAGAATGTTTATTTAACCGATGAGGCCGGTGTTACTCTTGGCACCCTTAGTGGCTCTCCTACACTAACTACTGGTGATAACATTTCAGTTAACTTAACTGTTGCTAAAAGTACCACCAAGAGAGTGTTAGTGAAAGCTGATATTACCAGTGCTTTTCTTGGCACTAGCATTTATGCTAGCATTGCTGCTAGCGGTATTGCTGGGTATGGGGTGTTAACTGCTACCACTTTAAGCTCAACTCCAGTGGCTGCGGTTGACGGTAATGCTGTTACAGTTGGAACTCCAACTTTAACTATTGCTCGAAATACAGGAGCCGATAACTTGAGCAGAATTATTCTACCAAGCGAGTCAGGCGTAACCTTGGATATGATTGAATTTAAGGCTGGCTTTGAGAACTTGACCTTAGATACTATGACTCTAAGCTTCTTCTCTGCCACCACGACTGGTTGGAGTCCAACCACTTTGATCCCATCTTACATCCAAAAGTTGTACATTTACGATGGCAATACTTTGGTTAAAGCAGCTGAAATCTCAAATGGCTCTTCAACTATTTCAGGTTTGAATGTTGTTTTGCCAGCTGATGATACCAAAGTTTTAACCATTAAAGCTGACATCGCTGATGTTAATGCTATGGGTGTAACACCTTTGGGAGTAGGTGGAATTAAGATTTATTCAACCAGCACTGACTTTGTTGTTCAATCGTCAGCTGGTGTGATGACCGATGCTATTACTATGACTAATAGTGCTTCGTCTAGTTACTTCCTCTTCACTTTGGCTGCTCCTCAAATCACCAACGCCTCAACTTACAATGGTGCTGTGTCTGGAGTAAATGCTGACGCTGAAGTTGGTCGGTTTACTATTACCAACTCAGGCAAGAGGGATATTATTGTGAGTACAACTACTATTGCTGTATCTTTTTCTGGTTTAGCTTTGGCTGGCACTTCAAGCAATTTCCGCTTGTATGACGCCAGTGATAACTTGCTAGCCTCGAACGGAACTAGCTATAGTTCTTCAAGCCCTTCAGGTAATATCTCCTTTACAGGGCTTGCTCAAACTATTGGAAAAGGTGGTTCAAAGACCTTTGTAGTTAAGGCTGACACCACTAATGCCAGAGTAGGAATTAGTTCAGGGGCTTATGTTTACTTGACTGTTAAGCTTGCAGGAAGCAAGGGCTATCTTGCAACTGATGTTCAAGACACTGGTCTTGATGAAGCGTACTGGGCTGATGGTGTAGTGTCTTACTCGTATACTAATGTGTCGGGTACTACCTACGCTAACAACTATGCTTGTGATACAACTAATGTGGATATTAATAATAGCCACCCAGTTCAGTACTAAGCAAGTGTTAGTTGCTAATCTCATTAGCGAGTTGATTTTGGTCAACAGCTAAGGATAATCAAAAACCCCCCTTGATTTTCATCGGGGGTTTTTGAATTCTACATTCGGCTTAGGATGCCTTCTTTTGTGAACCGCCCAAAAG
>JAPLWD010000045.1 GCA_026396775.1 Candidatus Gribaldobacteria bacterium | reverse complement strand
ATAAGTTTTTTTCTAATTTAATTACGGGTTTGTTGTCGGGCACTATTGAATCTCGTTTGCCCAGCACTTTACAAAACTTTTTAAATAGCGACTTACGGGATTGGATTTTTAAAGATGGCTTAAATGTCAAGTTAGATACCGAGGCGATTAATTTGGTGGGAGTAACCGCTCACAACATTTTAACTCAAAGTTTTGTAAAACAATTTCCGCTGATTCAGAAAAAACTAAATCAAAAACTTAGCGAAACCCAGTACTTGGATGTAGTAATGAGAATTTTAGGCAAAATTGATAAGTTTGTGGCTTCTAGCACCGCTGGGATGCTAACCAATTTAGATGGTTTGGAAAAAAATGCGGCCAAAGATGTTGGAATATATTTAAGTGGAAAATTGACTGGGTCGTTAGATCAGATTGTTGAGAATTATAAAAATGACAACCCGATGTATTTTTCGGATCGCGATTTGGCTAATTGCAACGACACTTTAAATACAGGGGAGGCGTTGATGGAGAATGGTTCTCGTGAAAACCTTTGCAATAAGACTAGTCCAATAATTGATACGGAGTTGGCTAGAATTGGACTAAGATGTTTGAAGTTAACCCCCGAGGAGATTACTAAATTAGTTAGCTTTACGGGAGATGCAAAGGTTACGGGAGACGAGGCGACTGGGCTATTCTCGTTGACTTGGGGCGTATGTAAAGCAGCTGGAGGCAATCGGCCTCGAATTTGCCAGTCGGCTGGGTATTGCTGGGACTACGATGGTGGTTCCAATAAAGCAGGCCAATGCAAAGAGTGTGCCTATGTGACTGTTAAAGATGCTAACCTTAAGGGGATTAACAAGGGCACAATTATTGCTGGGGCTGTGAATGGTTTTAGTAGCCTTTTATCCGCTTTTTTGCAAACTATTATTTATACAGCCGTTAAATATACTGAAGTTTATGTGCAAGATAACATCTTAACTCCCTTGAGGCCTTTTATCAGCCAAATGCAGGCTTGGCAAACTCAATTCCATAAGTTTGTAACCGAGGGCACATTGGCTGATATTTTGCCTAGCTCGGTGAATTAAAATTATGAAGCCTTTATCGTGGGATAATATTACTTGGGATGACAACACGAAAGATGATGAGCCTGGGAAGGCGGTCAGCTGGAAGGGGCTGGAAATAAGTTATGATACCTGGACGCAATGTGTTGATGGTAAAACCTATAGGAATACTAATGGTTCAAATCCTCAAGGGTGTACCAATATAGGTGAGAAGGCTTGCGATCTTTATGCTAATTTGCATAAAACTCCAATGGGAGCTTTGGATACTGTCTACCCCTGCGACAAAAATCCTGATGGCACCTATCCTTGTAAAAGTTTGGCTGAAACTTTAAACTCTCGAATCGAAGACCTGATTGATCAATATGATACTCACTGTGACAAAGACATAGCAGATTGTAAGAAGTATAAGCCAGAGGCTGAGTGCACTAAAGATAAATTAGGATGTAAAAGTTTTAAGGAATATATCAACAGTCCGATCCAAGAATTAGTTTTTGGTGGGTTAATTAGTAGGTTTGCTAAAGGCAATATTAAGCAAATGGTTTGTGGTGAGGTTTTAGATCAAGATTTTGGCATTACTATAGATGTTGACAATCCAGCAAAGAAAACCTTAGCTCAATATTGCCAAACGATTAAATTGGTGCCGACTCAACTAACTGGTGCTGTTAAAATAATCCAAAATTCAAGAGAGAAAACTAAGGCCCAGCGAGCTAAAGAGTTACAAAAACAAGGCTTTGGATTTTTCCCGGTAATAGACAAAGAAAAATTTACGGTTAAAACTACAGCAGATCAAATTAAACAAGCCGCTTGCTACTTTAATTATTACGCTTGCCAGAACCCTCTAGTCTCTTTTAACCGTCAACTAGGCAACACCACAGCTGAAATGCTGGCTTTAAGTTGTAGTATTGTGGAGGCTAGGGTAAAAATAGGTCAACAAGGTTTAACTTGCGTTAATTGGGATAAGCCAGATTTTACAAAAACCCAGCTAGGCAAGGATTGGCAACCTTACTGTCAAACTTGTGATTTAATGGAAAAACACAATGGAGCCTATTTGATGATTAGAACAGCCATTGAAGCTTACTACAGCAATAAGCCAAAAGATGAGGTTGAAGAAATTAACACTTACGAATGGATTTGTGCTGGCCTGCCAGACTGGTGCAATGATGCCAAATTGGTGGCGCAGGAAAGAAAAATTGATGTGAGTAAAATGGAGCCCTATACTAGTTTAATTGGGATACCCAGTAATGTTGACGCGGCCGGTAAAACAGTTTTGGCAATGTTCACTACGCCGAATAAAACCATTGATGACGTGCTAATCGATATTCCTTTTGGAGTAATCAAACCCTTTAAGACAGGAGAGGCCAGCTTGTTAAGAGGAAAGGGTCAGGGATCAACTAAAAACTTTTTAAGTCGAACACCTTATGAATTTTTACATAATGATGTTTGTGGTAAAATAGTGTTAGATTTTAAAGACCAGCATCCTAAGTACACTTTTGAATCCTTAAAGTCAGGAGAATTGAAAAAACTACCTAAAGACGCTTTGCCTTATTCGGTGGAAAGCCTGGCTGAAGTAACCACTGCAGATGTGTTTAAGGCTTTAGCTGATTTGAATGTTGAGGCTGTGGATATAGAACCAGAAGAATTGATCGCTTATTCTACTTGCTTGTCTTTGGATTATTCGCCCGCCCAACTAATGGGGCTAGATCAAACAATGGAACACTATATTTATCCCCCCGAATTTCGGATTTTATTTGATTTAATTAATAAAAATTCAAAGCCCGAACAGTTACCAGAAATTTTAAACCAGCTTTTTAGATTTATTTATCGTGATACTCCTGCTAGCACTTTAAGTAAAATTGGAACCGAGCTAGCCACCAGAAATCAATTAGGTATTTTTTCCATCAATTTTACATATTGGACTCCAAAGGCTAAAAAAAGTGACCCTCGTTTTAGGGCGGGTGATGTCAGTAAAGAGCTGGAGCCCATTATTACTTCGCAGAATGTAAAGAAAGAAGGCGAAGCACAACTTGAAACACCAGCAACTCCAACCCTAAAGGATGCGCAAGAAATTGATAAAAAAGCCGGCGGGGATGGAAAGGTGATTGCGGTTTGGCAGGTTAAAGACACCGATTATCAAATTTGGGAGAAAGCACTTACAGCTGATGCTTATTTGTATGCTGATACAGGTACCGGCGAAGCCATTAAAAGTTTAGCTAGCTTTTTAGGTAGTACAATTGGGTCGCATATACCCAATAATAAGAAATTGGTTAGTTATATAGTTGACAACAAAACATTGGTTTGCCCGAAAACCGAGTTGTTGTGCGGTAAAGATTGGCAGAAATTATTTGCCAGCAAAACACTGCTTAATTTAATAGCTGACAATTTTGAGGGTGAATTATTTGATAGCGATTTACTAAAAAAAATAACTGATCCGAAGTATTCGGTGATGGGTCTTTTATCTAACCGGTATACTTGGCTAAAAACTCCGTATTTGGATTTATTGTTTAATACAATTCCAAAATCTTGGCAACAAGCCACAGCCAAACAGTATTATAATGCCTCTACGCGGTATAAAAATTATATAGAAAACCCAATTAACAAGGCTGTGTCAGCTTTTCAAAGTAAGGTGCAGGAAGGGTTTGATAAGGCTTTGGTTGAAGCTCCTAATTGGCTGTGGGATAAAATCTCGGAGTTGTGGACTAAAAAAGTGGGTCAAAATTTTGGTGATAACACTTCGGGAACTTGTCGTAAGGTTGTAACTGATTCGGCTTGTGACACTACAAATTTAAAAGAAATTTATCGCGAAACCGTTCAGCCTGATGGCAGTAAGGTGATGGAGTGTTGTTCGGGAGGGCAGCCCTTGGTTTGTGAACCTCAATGCCGAGTGAAACCGGCCAAAGAAAATTGTTTGTTTGAAAAAGGCGAAATAGAGATCAAAGATAAGGGGCAATGTTGCTATAAAGGCTTAACAGGCCGTAAAGAAGATGAATGTCGGCAGTGTCGCTTAGCTAACGCTAGAGAAGAATACACTAAAACTTGCCCCGACAAAAGTAAGCCCGTGGAAGTTAAGGATGCTTTTGGTGGTGTTAAGTTTGCTTGCTGTATTAAAAGAGCCAGTAGCGATGTTTATGTAAATGGAGTAGCCACGGGCGAAAAGAAATGTTGCGTTTCGGTAACCGACTGTATCACTAATCAATTTGTAGACAACCTATCTATTTTAGCTGAAATGATTGCCAAAAATGCTGTGCCAGTTAGCTCGTTGACTGGTTTGCCTTTGTCTAAGTAGTTTATGTTGAAAATATCAAGATTAAAAATAAAAATTGGATTAACCGGATTGATGATCTTGGGGGTTTTGATTTTGGTTTTAATGCCGATTCAACAGGTTAAGGCGGGTTGGCTTGAAGAAAATATTGCTAAGTTGACTAAAATGTTGCCGATTCCTGGGAGTATCATTTATGATAATAATGGTAGTTTATTTTTTGGCACAATTTTTAAAGCATGCCCTTATAAAGAAGAAATAGAGGATTGTACTGATCCTAACTGTATCAGAGCGGATAAGTGCAATAGCAATGGCGATTGCAAAAACATTACTTGCGAGACAGGTACAAAATTTTGCAACAAAAGTGGTGATAAAGATACTAGGAACAACAACGAAGGGATATGCGCTTGCGCTAGTTGTGAGGATAAAAAATACGCCCTTGGTTGGCCTGCTGATGCAAATCCTAACTGTACTTTTATTGAGAATGGTGTCAATAAAACAATGTGTCCGATTATTAAAGAGTCTGACAAATGTCTTAAAAAGGCAAATGGAAAATGCCAGAGATGTGAAAATATTTTTAACCAATTTCAAGACACCTGGCGAATAACAGATAAAAATGGCAAAACTAAAGATTATTTCCAAACCGCCGTACTGGATGACCAGACTGGGCGGTTTAAAGTGCCAACTCCTGTTTTGCCAAGTGAATGCGAGCTTGGAATGGTTGAAACCGATCCAAACGCAACGCCCACCTCAAAAACCCAAGCCGAGAGGTTATCTAAAGCTCGCTCGTGTTTAAGTTTAGAGCAATTGCAAAGAGAAGCGGCTCAAGCGGTTTTTCAGGCTAAGTTGCTTTATAACGCCACCGATCCATTTTCTACTTGCAACTTTTTGGGCACCTGTAAATCAGCTTGTTTTTTAAAGTTTGGCACCATTGCTTACACCGTTACGATGGCCGATGTTTTAAAAACTGTAGTTCCCGGAGGGGCTTTGCTATGGGCACAGAAAATTTACAAATTAGTTAAGATTTTTCAAAAAATTAAAAGCGCTGTAGACACAGCGAAAGGCCTTTATAAAGCTGTAGATACTTTGGTGAATAATGTTTGGGGGTTGATTAAACAAGCCTCTAATCTATATTTGTCTTTAGACAACATTGGCTTGAAATGGTCAGACGCTTTGGGGCCTTTGGCTAGTTCAGCTATTCAGGGTGAAGATCGGGGGCCGGTGGCGGCTTGGGGCGGGTTGATGAAAATTATCGATGATTTTGCTAGTGGTTTGGCGGGTTTTAGTGTGGCAAAGTCCGAGGCAATATCAACGATTGATGTAATTGAACAAAATATGCGAGGCAACATTAAGGGCAAAATAATGGAGGCACCTGAATTAAGCTTTTTGTTTGCCAAAGATAACGCCAACAAAAAAGCTCTTAACCAAATGATGAATAATTACTTCAAAGCCCTAACCAGTATGAATACGATTTTTGATGATGTTATCACCAACATTTTAACCGTGCCTTCACGACAATATCAAAAACAAGAATGCGGAGCCGATGTGCCGTCTATGGATTTAAGAGACAGATGTATCAGTTGCTATAGTTGTATTCAAAATCCTAATCCTAAGTTGACAGACCTTTTTTCTTTCCCTGAAATATTTACAGGACCGTCAACTGATGCGAAAAGATGTGGAAACTTATTTAGAAGGTTCCCTTATTTTTGCCCCCTGCCAAGCTCAGGTACTGGGAGGGATGTGCGTGACGGATGGAATCAAGTTTGTGATCCTCTTTTTAAGCCCAATCAAGACTTTATAGCTGAAACTAATGAAGGATTTTTTGGATGGGTAAATGGTTTATTCGAAAATAAAGAAGAAAGAAATATTGATAAAAGATTTAATCGATGGCTCACCAACTGTTATAGATATTGCATCTTTAAATAATGGAGGCAAAACTTTAGTTTTGTACCGGCATCCCGGTGAACTTGACCCTGATTATGAAAGCCAAGTTACTGTTAGTAAGGTTCCGTTGGATTATCAAAACACCCCAGCTGTAGATGAAGTTTTTTGTTCTATCCCCAGCCGTGTTGCCCCAAGAGTATTAGTGGATGGAGATACTGAAAATTGGTTTAAAATTTATCAAGTAGCCTCAGCGAAACTATTGCGACTTAAAGATTATTTAAGCACAGCTGGAGTGCTTATAGAAAATGTTAATGCTGACCCAAATGATGCGGGGCAATATATTGGGGCTATCAGTAAAATTTTCAATGGTACCCTTGATGATCAGAAATATCCTGATGTTTTAAAGTGGAAAACAGCCCTGGGCTTAATTGGCGACATCAAGACTGATCTTGGCAAACTAAGCACAAACGATAAAAATTTAAGAGATAATTTTGAGAGTCGTTGTAAAACTAAAATTAAGGATTGCGCTAAATATCCTTGTACTGTAGAAGAGCAGAAATGTTCTGGTACAGCATATTGGCAAGAGTATGTTTGGTATGATGGGCGAGTTATTACTAAGGGTGACCCCATTCCCAAAGACTCTTGTTTAGTTAATATTACCACTATTAATAACGCTAAAAAGAATGGTTATCAGGTTGATTTGATGGGGGTTGATTGGGAGGCTAGAATAGAAAATTTAATATTAGCAGTTGATAATTTAAACTTAATGTTTCAAGGTCTTGCTTATCCTGGTTGCACGCTTGCTCCATGTTTATCACCTACTAGCTCGGCTATTTTGTTTGAGATTAGTGGGGCTTCGGCGGTTGTTGAAAGTAAAACAGATGCCTTTATTAAAACTGTGGGGGATTCGAGCAGATGCCCCACTGGAGCCTTAGGTAAGTGTAATACTTTTTGTGGAAGTACGGCCTTTACTAAGTATAAAGATCGAACGGCTTGTCGAGATGCTTGCAAAGAATTCGGAACTGCTGGTTCAGCCAGAGATGCTTGTCGTCAGAATTGTACGGATAATTGTACCACCAGTAAAAACTCTTGTTCAACCTCTCAATGTAAAGATGCTTGCAAAGCAGGTAATTCAGCTTGTTCTAGCGGAGGCGTTCTGGCTTCGTATAAAATTCAAGAAAATTTAGATTCTTTTGTTGGTAATTTAACTAAGATTGGTAACCGTTTGAAAGAGATTCAAGAAACTTGGAGTACAACTAGCCCTGGTTCGCCTACCGCCGATGAAAGGCCTAACTTTGAATTAGATGTGGCTGAAACTTATACCTGGCAGGTTAAACGGATGATTGAATTGTCGCGAGAAATCAATGAGAAATTATTACCAGATGCCACCAAGGCTTGGAGCAACCTTCAAGATGCCTATAATCGTTTAAATAGCAGTGGTTCTGTTAGCCAAGCTTCGCTTGAGGCGTGGAAAGGTATTTTTGTGGGAGATAGCATAACTAATAAAATAGATGTTTTGCAAAAAATAGAGAAGCTTTTAGGCAAGAAATATGTATGCGACGAAAACGACTTAGGATTTTTACCCCAAATTAAGTGCTTTGAAGAAAAGAAAATCCAGAAAAACTTTGATCAATTGTATAATTTCTTTACTAAAGCTTCTGTTTTAGAAGATGCCTTATATTTTTTAACTAGCCCGGCCACTTCATCGGTTAAAAGATTGGTTTTAGGGTTGGAGCCAATGATTGATATGGCTAAAGATGATGGCTCGGGAGCCAAAACGGTGGATGAGTATTTTAGCTCTATGACTGAAAACCCGTTGTCGTACATTGAAAAATCTTTTACTAAAATTAATCAAACCCAAGAGAGAGTT
Source organism: Candidatus Gribaldobacteria bacterium (assembly GCA_026396775.1). Taxonomy (GTDB): domain Bacteria; phylum Patescibacteriota; class Minisyncoccia; order Minisyncoccales; family CG1-02-41-26; genus JAPLWD01. The sequence goes on along the minus strand of JAPLWD010000045.1, from coordinate 5,306 downwards.
AGGCAATGGTTTGAATTCTCTATGGGGGGTATCAAAGATTTTTTTCACGATGCCTATCAGGAACCCGAAAAATTAGTTGGAACTCAATCAGCTAATTTAACCCGTTTAGTTTTTGGTGAAAATGATTTGCGGTCGGCTTGTGATAGCTTGAAGGTTGTTTTAGATCAAAATCCGCAAGATTTTAAGGCCGCTTGTTTAGCAGATTATGCAAGCTTAACTAGCGAGGGCGATTTGGCCAACCAAAAAGAAACAGAAAAGTCTTGTGGGCAGTTTGGAATTTTAATGGGCGCTTTAAATAATGAATGCGATAAAATTAGTAGTACATGGAGTAGCTATTGTAAAGACCAAGCCTGTGGTGACAACGAAGACTGTGTTAAGAGCGTTAAACGAAGCTCAAACAGCTCAACGGGAAAAATTGATTGAGGTTTGTTCAACCCAACTCACCGATATTAAAAGTAACTTAGGCAAAGTGATGAAAGCTTTTTCCATTATTACTGGCATTCAAGCTTTTACCGCTTTAGCTCAACCCGATATTAGTTTTTCTTTGAAAAAGGGCGTAAAGTTTAATGGTTTTGATGGCCCCAAAGATTTACAACAAGATACTAAAAAAGCGGTTGAGGCTGCTTATGATTTAAGAGATACCATTTTAGGTTTAAGTAAGCAATTAAGGGACGCTGTTAAATCTAAAGATGCTCCTGATATGAAAAAAGAAAGTGGCTTTAGTTTTGATGCGCCAACCTGTGAAACTAAGCCGGCCACCAGTTACAGCGTGGTAACTGGGGTTACCGATGTGGGAGTGAAGGGTGGTTCGGTTTGCCCGGATGCTGGTGCTCACTTTAAACTTATAGAGGCTCATTTTTCGCAGGTGCGAAAATATTTATTTGACATTGATTTAGAGCGAAAAAATATGGCGCGTTTGGAGCTTGGCCCCTTGGGTTTGGATATCCTCAAAAAAGCTCCTACTGTTTTTCCGTTGGTTGATTCTGTGTACAAAAAAGCTTATAGCATCAAGCAACAAACCCAGCTTTTATGGGCAATGGGTACAGCCGTTGATTTTGCTCAACAACAGTGCAATTGTGGCCAAAGTTTTTGTAAATTGTGTTTGTATGAGAAGAAAAAAGATCCTAACTGCCCAGATGGTAACCCTGACAAGCCTTGTGAAATGGTTTGTTGGGCACCGGTGTGCGTTACGGGCGTGCCTCTAACACCCGACCCCATCACTCAACCTTTTTGCTACGTTACCTATATTATGAGAGAACCCTTAAAATCAATGGCCGAAAGATTGGAAAACTCGTTGCTTGGTAAATAATAATAAATTAGTTACAATAAGGAAGATGAAGATAAAAATAAAATGGAATTTTACTTTAATGCTGGCTAGTATTGTGGTGGTTTTGGGGTTGGCTTTGGCTTATTATTTACCTCGGGCGGCTGTTGAATCTAGGGCTCAAGCACAAAGCTTTACGGATGTTGCTCCGGATTTGTCGGGGGACATTGTTTGCGATGAAGTTATTCCAATTGGGAGTGCTTTTGATAATACTAAAATTTTAATGGAGGCTATTTATCAAGAGTATACCACCGCTCAAACTGATTTGGATTTAGCGATTGCCAACTTAGTTTCGCAGTTAGCCGATTTAACTTCGCCTAACGATTCAGCTCAAGTTTGCGATTTTAAGGCTTGCCAGTCTCCAGTTAACCCTGCCACTGGAGAAATTGACAATCCGGGGCCACCTTTAGCTTTAAAATTAGATGTTTTTAATTTAATGACTCTAAATTTATTAACTTGGAACTTGCCATTGTGTGGCCAGGTTAAATGTAACGGCCAGCCGTGCGCTGATTTAACAGTGAAAATAAAAGAGTTGATAACTTTGAGGGATAATTTTAAAAAACGCCAAACAATAGTGCATGACTTGTTGTATGCAAAAAATACACCGATTGGTTATGATTTATTAAGTGTTAGTGGGGCAGAGCAAGCCGATGATAAAATTACCCAGCCCGAAAAAATTAAACGGCAAATTGAATTGGCGCGGAATTGGCTAACTCCAGCCACAGGTGATCGGCGGTCGTGCGCGATGACTGAATTGGATCGCAAAATAGCTAGTGATGGAATGGGTGGAATGTGGGGCCCAGCTTTGTGCCAAGAAGCCAGAGAAAGTAATATGTATTGGCCTAGAGCCTGGTCGGAAAAATGCCAAGATAAATGCACGGATGAAAACGATACTAGTGCTGAGTGCAGAGGTTGCTTGGGGAATGCAGAACTTTGGTCAAAAAATCCTGCAACCTTGTTGTCACAAGGGTTGATTAAAAAAGCGATGGAAGAAAAAGGAGCCTCTTCATTGGCTAAACTTAACTATGTAATTTACAATCAATGTCTTGGAGAGTGTAAAAATGGGATTTTGGATGACGATAAATGCGCCAAATGTCTTTGCGAAAAAGGCACGGGCAATGATAAGTTTACTGATGAAGAATGTTTGGCTTGGCTGTGCGGAGGTAGCCAAAACAATTGGGTGTGTTGCCGAGAGGCTGGAGTGCCTCGCACCCAGCTAGCCAACCTAGCTGACTTTCAAATTAACTTCCCCACTTTAACGGGTGATATGTTAATGCGAGCTGGCGATGTTTATAAAATGATTGGCGAAGCTAAAAAGGCGCTAGGAGCTTCTAAAGTGGCAACAATATCTTCGGCGTATGTTCTAGGCATTATGGCTAGAGAAACTAGAATGGCTAGTTATATGGGTGTATTACCTCTTAAAGCAGGGATGAAAACATCGCAAATGACGGCTTTAAAAGAAATCATTTCTCAACTGCGGGGTATTACTGTAGATAAGTTGACAGACGATATTTTAAATTTAGATATTTATAAGGTTTCTAAAGGAGCGGGGGCGATGGGGCCAATGCAAATTCTACCTACAACTTGGCTAAGTCTTCAGCAGAGAGTAGTAAACGCTATGAATGAGAATAAGACTATGCCTCCTTATCCAAATCCTTGGGAGCCAATTCCTTCTTTGATTGGGGGGATGACCTACTTAACTGAAGAGTGTAAGTCTATTGGGGATGAAGCTAATGGCGCTAAAAGATATACCCGAGGCCCTGGTAGCAGTGATGCAAGATTGAATGATGCGGTTGGGCTGGCCTACTCAACAGCTGTTATAGGTTATATGGACTGTTTTCAAGTGGCTATTGATACTGGTTGTTTTGAGGACGAGCAAAAACCCGAGTGTCAAAAAACAGCTTTAAAGGATGTTCCTGCTTGTAAAAATGTTTTTAAATAATAACTATGCAACTATTTAAAAAAAATGTTTTTGGGTTTATTGCCATTTTGATTTTTTTGGGCTTAGCGGGTGTGGCTGTAGCTCAAATTGGGCTTGAGGGTGATTATCCGGATGTGGTTAATATTTCTATTACCAAGGCCAGCCCTTTGGGCGAAATGATTAAATACTTTGTGGGTTGGGCCTTGATTGCTGCAGGCGTTGTGGCTTTTCTTTCACTAATTGGGGCAGGCTTTTTGTATTTAACAGCGGCTGGCGATACAGGCCGAATGACAATGGCCAGGTCGCGGATTGTGAACTCGGCTATTGGGGTGGTAATTTTATTCAGCTCGTTTATTGTTTTTAAAGTGATTGACCCCAAAATCAATATTGTGAACATTGAAACTAAACCCGTGGCCTCAGGCATATTTTTATTTAAGGCCGGCGATAATTATACTAAGTTTTTAGCTGGTGAAATATCTATTGGAGCAATGGTGAAACTCAACGAAGCCTACTATGTTACCAACGACATCCCCGATATGAATAAAATCTTCGGTGATTTTAAATTAATTAGTGGCACAACGCAAGCAGTTTCTGGTTCTGATAAAGTAACGATTATATACGATGATCAGGCCGTATTGGATTTTAAAAGTTTTCCATTAGGCGGGATTGGTTTTTGGGGTGATTATGGCCAAAGGACTAAAGTGGTATTGTATGATCAACTTAATTTTGAGTCTACAGATAAATCCGAACCAAAAGAATATTTATATAATTCCTCGGGGATTGGGACAAAAATGGTTGGGGAGATTAAGGTGATTGATTTGACCGCGACTGTATTAGTTGATCCATACTTTGGGTTTTTTAAAACCATACCTTCGCCTGGCAAAGATATTAAATGTTCTGCTAATAATAATGACAAAGAAATTAGCATTATTGGGTGTAACACTAAAGAAATAAAGCACCCACCCCTTTCTTTAGCCTTGCATGGCAATGGCCCTGGGGTTTACTTGTATTCAGCTAAAGACGATAAGGATTGGAAGAAAGGAGTTAAGAACGAAAAATATTTTATGGCATCGGTGCCGGATTTTGGAGCTGATAGCGTTAAATTTAACGACGACGCGCGTTTTATTGCCATTAAAAATAAATTTGACACCGAAACCATTGACTCACACGACTACCTAGCCATTCTGCACGAAAATGCTAATTACTCTGGCCAATTAAAGATATTTTTCCAAGGCAAAGACCACCCTCACGATGACTGGGTTTGCGACGCAACCTGTATGGAAAAAGGCGAGATGACTGGGTCACAACCAACTAAAAAAATAGTGAGCGGTTTAGATTTTAAGACCCCTAGATCATTTAATGTTTACGGCAAGAGCGAAGGCTCTAAACCATTTTGGCTTTATAGCCAGTTTGGTAAAGTTGAAAAGCCCTCCTCTCTACAGATTTTTGAGTTATCTCCCAATTATGCTGATTGCAATAGGGTTAAGCTTTGCACTGAGAAAAATTTTACTGGCTATTGTATAGTTTATGACTCTGATGTAACTACTGGAGATAAGGGGGATAAGTCGGTTTTAGCTAGGGGGTGGATTCCTAGCTTTATCCCGGAAGATATCTATTACCAAAATATAGAAGTAAAAGAATTGGATAGTGATGGCAAGGAGGTAACAAAAAAAATCAATTTTGAAAATAATATCAGGTCAATAGAAATCGAAGGTAATTGTGCTGTGGTTTTATTTGAGAATCCTATCGTTAAAAACGGAACTTCGGAAAAAATTCTGGCTGCGGGTTTACGAATTTTACATAACACAGTTAATTGGAAAGATGCGTTCTTAGACTTAATTAAGGGTACTAAAGATATAATCAATAATTGGAAAAAGGCGTTTTCAAGTAATCCATCTGATGACAGTGCCATAGAAGCCATAGATATACCACTAGCTTGGGAAAATGACAGTCCTGGGTCGCAGTCTGGGCTTGCTGATAAGTACAGTTCCTTCTTGCGAAGAGAGCGGGTCTGTTCCCTTTGTCGCCGGGAATTTTGACACGCCGGGAATTTTGACTTGA
>JAPLWD010000081.1 GCA_026396775.1 Candidatus Gribaldobacteria bacterium | reverse complement strand
AAATTTTCTTGAGCTTCTTTATCGCCGTGCATTGAGGTAATTTTGCCACCCTCAATGGCACCCATATATTCGATTTTAAAATTATTCGCTATTGTGCTGTCGGCTTTAACAATTTCAGCTAAAACTCTTTGCATCTGTAATCCGTAAGGGCAGTTACTCACAATAAAAGCTTCTAACATCGGCTGATCGGCCTTTTTCACCGAATCACAAGTAACAGGTTTAGCCACAGCAGGTGTTGAGGAGGCTGGCTGTAAAACTGCGCTTTCAGGAAACAAGATTTTACCATCTCTGGTTACATAAACAAAAGATGGAATTTCTTGGCCATCAATCTTAATTTTAAATTTATACAGTTGATAAATACCCTTATCTTCTTCAACTTTACCTGAAACCTCGGCTGTAAACTTGCCACCCAGCATTTCTTTATTGATATAATCTAAAGCTTTTTGCGAAGCTTTTTCTTTGCTTACATAATTCACCATATTGGTCGCCCACACCATATACCCTGCCATCACTAGCAAAATCAAAACCAAAACCCCGATAATCAGGTTTTTACCCCCCAACAAACCAGAACCATTGGACATATTTTCTTCCATAATATTTTATTAATTTCTAATTACTAATTTCTAATTACTAAATAATGTCTAAATGACCAAATTCCAATAAACAAAGAGTGCCTTTTTATTCATTAGTCATTAGACATTGGGATTTAATTAGAAATTAGGAATTAGAGAAATTAGAAATTTTATATTTATTTATTCGTATTGTCTATTTTAATTATTTTAGGAAGTAAATCAATACCCCGAGTTACCCCTAACTTTCCTTGCTTACAAGCCTTTTCAGAAAAATTTTCAGTTGTATCGTTCCCATTCCCAAAAACTAAAACAGGTATTAAATCTTTAGAATGCTCCTTTAAGATGCACGGTGTACAATGATCGGCTGTTACGACCACCAAGGCCTTTGATTGCATTAAAATTGGTAAAAACTGATCAATTTTTTCAAGCATCCGTTTTTTGCCTAAATAATCACCATCATGCCCAAAGTTATCCACCGCCTTTATGTGGCAAAATACAAAATCATATTTTTTCAAAGCCTTTTTGGCAGCTTCAAATTTACCCTTTAAATTAGTATTATCCTTTCCTGTGGCTCCTTTAACCTTAATTAAATCCATTTGCAAAGCCTTGCCAATCCCCTGATATAAATCCCCCCCCGCAATACAACAAGCTTTTAAACCCCATAAGCTTTTAAAACTGGGTAAAGGGTTTTTTATACCTGCTTCTCTTAATAAAATATAATTAGCCGGCAAAAAACCTTTTTTAATTCTAGCCTTATTCAAGGGATGATTTTGTAAAATCTGCTGGCTCTTGGCTAAAAACTCGTTTAAAACTTGAGTGGTAAAAATAGCTGATTTTTCCTGGACTAAAGGTTTAATTCGCAAAGCTGTGATTTTATCCTTATGCGAGTCGCCATCCGAAACTTTTTCTGATAAACCCTTGCCTCGCATAATCACAGCAATCCTTTGGTAAACACCTTGTTTGAAAAAAAAGCTAATCCCTCTAATTTTAATTCCTTCTAACGATTTAATTAAAGACTCGGTTTTTTCAATCCTCCCTGCTCGGCGATCCAAAACCATTTTAGTTACAGGGTCAATGGTGGCAAAATTTCCTCGTAAAGCTACATCACCCTTTTTAAAATTCCAATCCATCCCCAAAGCCTCAAAAACCCCCCGCCCAATTTGCCATGTTTTTAAATCATAACCAAACAACGACAAATGAGCATCTTGCGAGGTTGGGAAACTTCCCAAGTAAGTTGGTTGAACCAATCCCGTTACCCCTTGTTGAGCCATTAAATTAAAGTTGGGTTTTCTAGCTGCTTCTAGAGGCGTTTGATCGCCCAACTCTTTAATCGCTCTATCCCCCATCCCATCAACCACTAAAAAAATAATTTTTTTACCTACCATATATAAAAAAACATTTAGAAATTTCGATATATCGAGTTACAAGTTACTTGTATTCCTCGAAACTCTAAACTCGATATTTCGATATTTCTCCTAACTCTTCTTCAATCTCCAAAAGCCTGTTGTACTTAGTAACTCTCTCCCCTCGGCTTAAGCCACCAGCCTTCATAAAATTAGCTCCCGTTCCAACCGCCAAATCCGCAATAAAATCATCACACGTGTCGCCCGAACGATGTGAAGCAACCACCTTCCACCCATACGCTTGAGCCAAGCTAACGGCTTTCAAGCTCTCAGTTACCGTTCCAATTTGATTGGGTTTTAAAATTAATGCGTTGCATAAACTCTGCTTTTGAGCCATTTCAATTCTTTGGACATTTGTCACTAATAAATCATCTCCGATAATCATTAAATTTTTTCTAGAGCTTGTAACTTTTTTTAGTTTACCCCAGCTCTCAAAATCTTCCTGACTAAAAGGATCCTCCAAATAGATTATCGGATAGTCCTCCAGTAATCCTTGGTAAAAATCAATCATTTTTTGGCTATTCATCGTCCCTTCTTCAAAATTATATTGCCCATTTTCAAAAAATTCAGAGGCCGCCACATCCAACCCTAATTTAACTTCAGCTAAATATCCAGCCTTTTCGATCGCTTGCAGTATTAAGTCTAAAGCCTCGCGAGTTTTATTTAAGGCCGGAGTAAATCCGCCCTCATAGCCAACATTAATAGCCGATACCCCATATTGGCTAGATAAAATCCCTTTTAAATTTTGATAAATTTCAGCTCCCATTCGGTAGTTTTCAGCAAAGGTTTCTTTTTGCGGTATAATCATAAACTCCTGAACCTTCAAGTTACCCCCAGCGTGTTGCCCTCCATTAATAACATTAAAACACGGCACAGGAAGAAGAGTAAAACTAGCTCGGCTAGTTCCTGCAGGAACTAGCCGAGCTAGTTCCATAGTGCCTTGGATTTCCCAGATGTATTGATATAGGGGCAGGTCTTTTTCAAAAGCCAAGGCTCGCAAGCTAGCTACAGAAACCGCTAAAATAGCGTTGGCTCCCAATCGGCTTTTATCTTCTGTGCTATCTAGGGTCAATAAAGCTTGATCAATACCTTGAATCCTCTCCCATTTTTTATCACTCAAAACCTGGTTAATTTCTTGGTTAATATTTTCAACTGCCCTTAAAACGCCCTGCCCTAAAAATCTCGCCCCTCCATCTCTTAAATCTTTAGCCTCATAAATACCCTGCGAAGTACCCGAAGGCACCGAAGCTTTAAACGCTCCCCCATCGGTTTTTTCATCAGACTCCCGGAGTCGGGAGTCTGTTAGTTATTTATTTTGTAAGTATTCGTAAACTGCCAAAGCTGCTTTTGCTCCATCAGCCGAAGCCAAAATAAGCTGTTTCCAATTACTATCCGTCACATCGCCCACAGCAAAAATACCCACCTGCGAAGTAACATTATTTCTGGAATCAACCACAATTTCACCCTTTTCATTTCTAGCCACCAAATCACCCACCAAACCAGCCACCGGCACCGACCCTATATTTATAAAAACACCATCCACACTAATCTGTTTCTCTTCTCCCGAAATAATTTCTTGATAAGTTAAACTCTCCACTTTTTTTGCGCCACCAATCGCTTTAATTTCGGTTTGAGGATAAAACTTAATTTTGGTTTGCTGCTTGATCAATTCTTGCGAACACTCATCTCCCAAAACTTTTTCACCCTGAAAAAATAAACAAACTTCAGCAGCATACTTGGCCGAATCCAAAGCCGAATTACCACTGCCAATTACCGCCACTTTTTTATCTGTAAAAAATGGAGCATCACAAATTGAGCAATAAGAAACCCCCTTGCCAATTAATTCCTCTTCACCCAGCACACCTAGTTTCTTTTCGGCTCTACCAGTCGCAATAATCACAGCTTTAGCCTCAAAACTTTCCCCATTCTCAACCTGAATCACAAAAGTCCTTCCTGCAAGAAGGAGGGAACCTCCTTCCGCTTTCACAGAGACAACTTTTTGATCCGCTTTAATTTCTATCGAAAAACTTTTCAGATGTTTTTCCATTTTTCGCATCAAATCCATTTCCGAAATACCCAAATCTCCAGGCCAATTATCCACCCGGTGGGTTTTGGCAATCTGCCCAAAAAAATCTTTCGCGATAATTAAAGTTTTTAATTTTTTTCTAGAGGCGTAAATTCCAGCTGTAATCCCTGCTGGCCCACCCCCAATAATAATTAAATCGTACATCATAATAAAGTAATAATTATCTTAAATTCTTCACCCATTCTTTTAAAGCTGGTCCATATTCTGGGTGATCCAAACAAACTTGGATGTTTGACTTGAGCCAATCAACCGTTTTGCCACACTCTAACCAATCGCCTTCAATATCATAGCCATAAATAATTTTACCATCTTCCAGCATCCCCCTTAAAGCATCTGCCAAAATAACTTCACCCTTTTTATTTGGTATAACCTTATCTAAATAGTGAAAAATGTCGGGCGTAAAAATATAGCGTCCACAAATTGCCAAATCCGATGGAGCCTCATTTAAAGCTGGCTTTTCAACAATCTCTTTAATTTTATACAAACGATTAGCAATTTTTTCTACCTTAACACAACCATAAGAGGATACCTTTTCAGGGGCTACTCTTTTTAAGCCAATAATCGGCTTTTGAGCGGTTAAAAAAACCTGTTTCATTTGCTCAATGGCGGGCACTTTAGCTAAAAATAAATCATCCGAAAACAAAACCGCAAAAGCTTCTTTAGCCACTTGATTTTTAGCCCTCAATACCGCATCCCCATCCCCTTTGGGTAAAAGCTGTTGCACCGCAGAAAGCGTCACTTGTGTAAACACAGCATCGTGCTGTTTTAATTTCTCTAAAATTTCTTTTTGACCCCGAGCCTCCAAAAAACTTTCTAGCTTAGGCTTACTCTTAAAATATTCCAAAATACTCTTTTGGGTTTCCGATAAAACAAAAATAACTTGAGCCATTTCCGCTTCCACCGCTTCTAAAACCACATGCTCAATCATTGCCTTATCCCCCACTGGCAAAAGTTGCTTGGGCATAATTTTAGTCAAAGGTAAAAATCGGGTGCTTAACCCCGCCGCTGGTATCACTGCTTTTTTAATTTCCATAGACATAGTGAATAAATTCTTATCTTTAGATTGCGAAATGAGGCGAAGAAAGTATTTTCAAGGAGCACCTCGAGCCCTGTTGGCATGGTCCCCGAGTACTCGAGGGGCAACAGGAGCGAGAGCTGAGCGAAGTCCCCCGCTGGGGGACAAGCGTCTCCTTGAAAATACTTTCCAAGCCGGCTTGCCTTTCGCAATCCAAAATTTTTTACATTCTTTTCTTTAAAAACGCGGGGATCTCCCAAACCACTTCCTTGGCTAATTCTTTTTGTGCTTCGGCTTGCTCGGCCTCCTTAACTTCTAAACCCGACTGTCGAAATGTCTCTTTGTTATCCCCTCCTTCCGTTTTACTTTCCTTTTTATTCCCTCCCAGAAAAAACTTACTAGACTTACCCTTTCTTAAATGAATTCTAATTTTCTTTTTATTCTTTTTAACTACTTCGAGTGGTTTTTCAACTAGCCTTCTTTTTTCACCATCCGAAACTGCCAAAATAGTTACCTTTAGTTTATTGGCATATTTTTGATCTTGCGAAAGCCCAAAAATAATTTTAGCCTTAGGGTTTAGCTGGGCAATACTTTGGCTAATCATTTCCACCTCTTTAATATTTAAATCTTTTCCGCCGGTAATGTTATATAAAATCCGATTAACCACTTTCGGTGGGCTATCAAACAATTGGTTATGAAAAATATTTTTCACAGCTTCTTCGGCTCGGCTTTGTCCGTGAGTAATACTTTGCCCCAAAAATAACCACGCCCCCTTTGACTCTAAAATAGTCCTTAAATCCGCAAAGTCAATATTGATTAAGCTCGGTTTTAAAATAATCTCTAACAAACCATTCAGGCGCGTAGCAAAAATTTGATTTAAGGCTGAAAAAGATTTTTTCAACGGCATCTTTTTATCCGCAATTTGAAAAATCTTTTCGTTGGGTACTATAATAATCCCCGACAAGTTTTCTCTTAATTTTTCAGCGGCCTTTTTAGCTAAAAGCATTTTTTTATCGCCCTCAAAGCCAAAAGGTAAAGTAAAAATTCCCAAAGTAACAGCTTTTTGTTCTTGCGCCATTTTAGCGATTAACGGCCCTGCCCCCGAGGCCACTCCCCCACCCAAACATCCCACCAAAATAATAATGTCCTGATCTTTTAAAATTTTAACAATTTTTTCTTGATCTTCTTCGGCCGATTTTTGAGCTAAATCAATGTTCATACCCGTGCCCGAACCCCGTGCTGTTTTTTCGCCAAACTGTAAAACTCGAATATTTTTTTTCGCTTTTTGAAAAACTCGCGCATCGGTATCCAAAGCCCAAAAACTTACACCTCCTAAAAGATACTGCCCATTTTCAACTGTAGCTTTAGGCGGGTTAGCCATTTCTCCAATAATTGAAACCCCTCCCCCGCCAATGCCAACCACCCGCACCCTTAACCTTCTAGGTCTTTGAGATCCTTGCTCATTCGGCGTTTCCTCATTTTTATTTGGCTCTGATGTTTTAGATTTTTTCACTATCATACTTTT
>JAPLWD010000084.1 GCA_026396775.1 Candidatus Gribaldobacteria bacterium | reverse complement strand
ACATCTTTATATAAGCTTTGGCTTAATTTAGCAACAAAGGAGAATTCTGTTTATTTAATAGTACCAGACAACGAAAACCTAATAGAATTTAGAAAAACTTAACCACTTTATACCCATGTGGTTTCTAAACAATCAAGAGATGTCCATCGTCAATTCCACAGTGGCAAGGAAATTAAAAATGACTAGTTTTTTAATTAGCTCACTCCCCCACTGGGGTTTGAATTTCTAGGGGTGGTTTAGCTAGATAAAATTGGGTTATTACTCCAAAGCCAAAGCATAATAGGCATAGTAAAAAGACAATTAAGCCTAAGACGATTTGGGGCTGATGAGACTTGAAAAAATCCTTGAAATCTGGTAACATATTGATAATCTAATTTAACTTAAAACTATGGCACATACAAAGGCTAAGGGCTCTACCAAGCTGGGTCGAGATTCTAACCCGCAGTATTTAGGGGTTAAACTCTACGATGGCCAGGTGGCTAAACCTGGGATGATTATCATCCGTCAAAGAGGTACTAAAATTTTAGCGGGTAAAAATGTAGGTTGTGGTACGGATCACACTCTTTTTGCGATGAAAGAAGGCAAAATAAAATTTCAAACTAAAAATAAAGTTACCTTTACTGGTCAAAAAAGAAAAACTAAGATCGTAAACGTAATCTAATTCAGTGTTATTTTTAAAAAACCAGCAGCTGCTTTTCAAATTAGCGACTGCTGGTTTTTTATTACTTTAAACAAGCTTTGATGAATTCTTTGAATAAAGGGTGGGGGTTGAGGGGGCGGGATTTAAATTCGGGGTGAAACTGGGTGCCTAAAAAGAAAGGATGCTCCCCTACTTTTAATTCAACAATTTCCACTAAATTGCGTTCAGGATTGGTGCCTGCTACCACTAAACCCTTAGCCTCTAGCTGGCTTCTAAAGTCGTTATTGAGTTCATAGCGATGGCGGTGGCGTTCGGAAATCACTTCAGCTCCATAAGCCTTCTTAGCCAGAGTGCTAGGCTTTAATTGGCATTGATAAGCCCCTAAGCGCATCGTGGCTCCAAAATGAGAGTCTTTCATTAGTTGGCGTTGTTCGGGCATTAAATCAATCACCCCTTGACAAGTTGATGAAAATTCAGTGGAATTAGCATTTTTGATTCCACAAACATTGCGAGCAAATTCTACCACCGCCAATTGCATCCCTAAGCACAAGCCAAAATAAGGGATCTTGTTTTTACGGCAATATTCAATAGCTAAAATTTTGCCTTCCACTCCCCTACTCCCAAAACCACCCGGCACTATTACGCCATCAACCTCTTTTAGTTCTTTTAAATTAGCGGGGTTAGCTTCGTAAGATTCAGAATCAAACCAAATTATGTTGGGCTTAGCTTGAAAGAAAAAAGCGCTATGTTTAATTGCTTCTAAAACCGAAATATAAGAATCCATTAAAGTAAAGCCACCGGTTTTAAAATATTTACCTACAATACCAATGGTAACTTCTTTTTTAGGGTTATTAATGTTAAACACTAATTTTTCCCAATCACCCAATGTGTTAACTTTTGCTTTGAGCCCTAACTTTTTTAAAATTCGATTACCCAAGTCATCTTGTTCATAGTTTAACGGCACTTCATAAATTGACTTAACATCGGGAGCTGAAATAATATCTTTTTCGTCCACACTGCAAAAAATGGAAAGCTTTCTTTTGCGCGGGGCGTCTAAGGCCGAACTGCCTCGAGCGACAATAATATCGGGCTGAATACCCGCCATATTCAAAGACCGCACAGCATATTGAGTGGGTTTGGTTTTCATTTCACCAAGATTTTGGGGGGTTGGTAAATAGCTCACTAAAACAAAAACTAAACCTTTGGGATTTTTTAATTTCATCATCCGAGCCGCCTCTAAAAATAATAAATTTTGATACTCCCCTACCGTGCCACCGATTTCAACTAAAACAATATCGGCTTTGGTTTTTTTCTCTAAAAGTTTGATACGATTAATTACTTCTTCTGGAATATGTGGAACCACTTCTACGCATTTACCTTGATATTCTAAATTTCTTTCGCGTTGAATTACCGCTTGATAAACTCGGCCAGTGGTTAGATAGTTATCGGTGCTTAAATCTTGTTCTAAAAATCTTTCGTAATTACCTAAATCTTGATCGCATTCGGTGCCATCGTCGGTTACAAACACTTCGCCGTGCTCAATGGGGTTCATCGTGCCTGCATCCACATTGACATAAGGGTCAATTTTCATAATTTGCACTTTAAACCCTTTGCTTTTTAGAATGCGACCAATTGAAGCTGTGGTGATGCCTTTCCCAACTCCGGACATTACGCCTCCGGCGACAAAGATATATTTAGTCATAATGTAAAATTACGAAGTAATTCGGCTTGGTAAGTTATTTTGGTGAACCGCCCAAAAGCCCCAGCGGGCTTTTAGGCTAAACTCTCCCCCTGTTGCCCCTCGAGTACTCGGGAACCATGCCAACAGGGGTCGAATGTTCACAAAAATAACTTTCCTCGCCTCCTTATTTTGTAATTTGAGTTATTTTCTTTTTAGGTTAAATAAAAAAACTGGCGTTAAAATCTGCCTTCTCTCTAATGACAGGTTCGCCAGTTTTTTGATTTATTAAATTATTTTTGTTCATTTTCAATCACTAATAATTTTACTTCTGATTCTAGCTTGTGATCAAACTTGATTTTTAAACTATACTCCCCTATCTCCTTGATGGCTTGAGGCATTTCAATTTGAGTTTTTTTGATTTCGTAACCTAATTCTTTAAAACGCGCGATAATTTTTGCAACGCTAATCTTCTCAAATAATTGACCTCTATCCCCTACTTTAACAGGTAGCTCAACTTCTAAGCCGTCAATTTTAGTGGCTACGCCGGCTGTTTTTTTAAGTTCATCAATGGCAGATTTAGCTTGGAGTTCTTTTTGAGCTAAAGCTAACTTTAGATTTTCATCGGTGGCAGGTTTAGCCGTATTATTTTTAAATAAAAAATTTCTGGCATAGCCATCCGAAACTTCTTTAATCTCAAACTTCTTTCCGATTTTGTTGATGTCTTTTAAAAGGATAACTTTCATGTAAATTTATTTTGTCAGGATGACAAGTGCATTATAGCAAACTAGAGCTAATTTTTCAAAGCTTCAATCGCTTTATCTAATTGCAGATCCTGATTCCCTTCTTTGGCAGCCTCCACTTTAATGTCGGGCTCTAAACCTTTTCCATCAATCAAATCACCATTGGGGGTTAGCCAGTGAGCCACCGTTACTTTTAACGAAGCTTCGCCAGAAAGGCTAATTTGTTCTTGCACCGAGCCCTTGCCAAAAGATTTAACCCCAATCAAACGGCTTTTGTTTTGATCGCGTAAAGCACCAGCTAAAATTTCCGAAGCCGAAGCTGATCCTTCGTTCATTAAAACTACCGTGGGATAATTTTTAAGGACAGCCGGCCCATTGGATTTATAAATAATGTTTTCGGTTTTTTCTCCTCTCTCTTGAGTAACAATAATTTGACCGCTGGTTACAAACCACCCTGTTACATTTTGAGCCACCTCTAAAAATCCGCCTGGGTTATTACGAACATCCACAATTATTTTTTGAGCTTTAGCTTTTAAGATATCGTTAGCCGCTTTTTCAAATTCTTTGGGTAAAATTTCGTTGAACTGATAAATTTTAATAATGGCAATCTCGTTTCTGATTTCCAATTCCAAGGTGGGGATTTTTATCACCTGTCTTTTAATTTTAAATTCTTTAGGTTCGGCCCAATCGGTTCTTTCAATTAACAAAGTAACTTCGGTGTTGCTTTGCCCCCTGATTAAACGAGCCGCTTCTTCAACTGGTAAATTTAGGGTGTACTTGTCGTTAATCTTTAAAATTTTATCGCCGGCCTTCAACCCGGCCACTTCAGCTTGACTGTTTTTGAACGGCGAGATTGCCACTAATTGGTTATCCTTGGTGCCAATCACCAAGCCGACGCCTTCGTATTCGCCTGACAATTCAGACTTAAAATCTTGGGCTTGGGTGGGGGTGAAAAAAACAGTGTAAGGATCGCCCACCGAATTTACCATCCCTTCAATGGCTCCATACACCATTTTTTGATAATCAATTTTATCTTTGTTTAAATAGTTTTTTTCTAATTGGTTCCAAGTTTCCCAAAAAATAGAAAAATCAACGGTGGAAGTGGAGTTAACTCTAGAATTAATTATTTTGCCCAAGGAGGTAGTAACTCCGGTAGGCATTCCCAAATCAGCATTGATAATTTGGCTGGGTGATTGTTTTGAAATTTGGCTCTCCCCTACTTTCAAGCCAATGCCATCGCTTAAAAAAGAACTTCCTGCCACTAATGTCAACAAAACGACTAAATAAACAATTTTATTTTTCACCATATTTTTATAATCTCAATCAAACTCAATACTTGTCATTATACAAAAAAAAGCTCCCCAAAACAATCTTGACACATTATCATTTATGTCATCTTGTTTTGGGGGCTTTGGGTATAGAGTAATAGCGTTAACTTTTGGCAAAAGCATCCCGAAGATGCTTTCCAAAAGGAACAAAATGTTTCTTCTAAACATTGTTGGTCCAAATAATCGGACTTTACCCTATTGAATAAGCTCATCAATAGTCAAGCAGGAATCAGTATCTTCCATTCGTCTCCCTCCATTAAGTGCACAGTTGAATTTCGTCGTATCTCACCCAGCCGTTTCCCGAGCCAAGATATAAACAACAACCTGGCGAGTCGGCATCATCTACAGTATAAGTCCTTCCAGAGCTAAGCGTTTTGTTTTTATTTTCCCACGAGTGGGGTTGAGGTGGTTGTTTATAGCCAACAAATTTTACAGTTGATCCCACGCGGATAATTGGCCAAGTTGGTCCAAGGACAACGTGGGTTGCAATGTCTGTTGGTTGCCAAACGCCCTTTTTGTTCGACAGCCAAGCCAATCCCCTTTCGTTTTCGTTCACTAACCAAGTTCGACAATAGGGATGATTAAGTATCTCAAGAGCTTTAGTCCCAAACGCGCAGAGAAAAACTTTACAGTACTGTTTCCCCCAAGATTCTTCTTTGTCTGTCCATTTCATTTTTTCTTGTATTACATAGTCGCCTTTTGGTTCTTGATAAAAACTACATATTTCACTAGCCGTCCACTCGTCCTTATGTAAGAAAACATACAACCGTGGATCCATTTTTTCCTCCAATGCTGTTTGAAGTTATTGTTTCCTAATTTAAGGTACTTTTTAAATCTTACTTTAATCCTAATCCAACCCTCGCAAAAATCAACCCAAACCAAAAAGGAAGGAGCTTCGCTCCTTCCTTTTTGTTATTCATTTGTGCCCCCGTCGCGACTCGAACGCGAAACCAATTCCTTAAAAGGGAACTGCTCTACCAATTGAGCTACAGGGGCCGAAAGACAATTTATTGTCTTTTGCGGGAATTTACAACCCTTCTTTTTTTAACTGTTCTAGTAATTCTTTTTGTTTTTTGGATAATTTTTTGGGGGTTTTGATAACCAATTCCACATACATATCCCCTCTGTTCCAAGAGCCATATCTGGGTATACCTTTGCCACTAATCCGTAAAATCTTGCCCGATTCAACTCCTGCTGGCACTTTTAATGCCACATCCTTGCCATCAATGGTGGGTACTTCAATGTTATCTCCCAAAGCCGCTTCCGAAAACGAAATTGGCAAGCTGGAAAATAAGTCGTCGCCTTTTCTTTCAAAAAATGGATGGCGGTTGAGCTGAATTTTAATATACAAATCGCCAGCCTTGCCTTTGCGTTTGCCGGCATCACCTTGCTGATCTAGCTTTAAAACTTGCCCACTATCCACCCCCGAAGGAATAATCACTTCTATTTGATCTTGCTGTTTAATTCTACCCTCACCTTTACAAACATTGCAAGGTTTTTCAGGGATATGCCCCTCGCCCTTGCATTCGGGGCAAGTGATCACACGAGTCACCGTGCCAAAAATAGTTTTTTGCATTTGTTGCACTTCGCCTGTGCCTCGGCAACTAAAACATTCTTTAGTGGAGCTTCCGGGTTCGCCTCCCAAACCATCACATCGATTGCAACGGATGTACCTTTCAAAGATAACTTTCTTTTTAAATTCTTTCAAGGTGTCTTCTAGATTTAAGGTTACATTTATTTCAATATCTCGGCCATGGTGAGAGTTTTTACGCGAAGCTTGTCGGCCTTGCCCGTTGAAAAAGCCTTCAAATAAATCTTCTAGATTAAAGTTGTTAAAATCAAAGGCTGCTCCTTGGCCATTCTGTTGCCAGAAAGAGCCAAAATCAAACCCACCACTCCCCTGCCTAAAGCCGGGCTGGCCATTTTCAAAAACATTGCCGTACTGATCATACTGCTTGCGTTTTTCGGCATTGCCCAAAACTTGGTAAGCCTCGTTTATTTCTTTAAACTTGCTTTCGTCTCCGCCTTTGTCGGGATGATATTGGTGAGCTAGCTTGCGATAAGCTTTTTTGATTTCTTCGGGCGTAGCCGTTTTGGCCACCCCCAGAAGTTGATAATAATCAGCCATATGTTTTATTTCTCTTTGTACTCCCCTTCTTCAATTGGGGGCTCGCCTTCCTGTTTGGTTGGTTTACCCTCGGCTTGAGGCTTTTCGCCTTCGGTGGGAGGTTGTTGCTTGTACATTGCTTCGCCAATCTTTTGGCTGGTTTGTGAAAGCTCGGCAGTTTTTTGCTTGATGTTTTCTATATTATCACCTTCTTTTTCTTTTTTCAATTCCTCAATTCTACTTTCAACATCTTTTTTTAATCCAGCTTCTACTTTGTCGCCTAATTCTCTTAGGGATTTTTCGGTCACATAAATTAAATTTTCAGCGATGTTTCTGGCTTCAATTTCTTCTTTCTTTTTGGCGTCGCTAGCAGCGTGTACTTCAGCATCCTGTTTCATTTTTTCAATTTCTTCTTTGGACAATCCGGTGGATCCTTCGATTTTAATGGACTGGGTTTTATTACTGGCTTTATCTTTAGCTGAAACATTTAAAATACCATTGGCGTCAATATCAAAAGTAACCTCCACTTGGGGGATGCCTCGGGGAGCTGGTGGCAGGCCATCTAAAATAAACCTACCTAAGGATTTATTGTCGTTAGCCATAGGGCGCTCGCCCTGCAAGACATGGATTTCCACTGAAGGTTGGTTATCCGAGGCGGTTGAGAAAATTTGGCTTTTGGAGGTTGGCACCGTGGTGTTTTTGGCAATTAAAACTGTGTTCACTTGCCCCATGGTTTCAATACCCAAGCTCAAAGGGGTAACATCTAATAGCAACACATCTCGCACATCGCCTTGTAAAATACCACCCTGAATAGCCGCTCCAATGGCTACCACTTCATCGGGGTTAATTTCTTTGTTGGGTTCTTTACCGCCAAAGAATTTTTTAATCTCCTCTTGAATTTTAGGCATTCGGGTTTGTCCACCCACCAACACTATTTCTTCAATATCTTGGGGTTTTAAATTAATTTCTTTTAAAGTTTGATCCAAAAGTTTATCAATATCACCACCCACCATATTTTCCAGTTGGGCACGCGAGATTTTTAACAATAAATGTTTTGGCCCTGAAGCATCCGAAGTTACAAACGGTAAATTAATTTCGGTTTCTTGGCTGGTAGAGAGTTCTATTTTGGCTCGCTCGGCCGCTTCCTTAATTCTTTGTAAAGCCAAAGTATCTTTGGAAATATCAATCCCCTGTTGCTTTTTAAATTCGGCCACAATCCAGTTCATTATTTTTTGGTCAAAATCATCTCCACCCAAGTGGGTATCCCCTCCCGTGGCTTTAACTTCAATGGTGTCTTCAGAAACCTCTAAAATAGAAATATCAAAGGTGCCTCCGCCAAAATCATAAACAACAATTTGGTGATTTTTCTTTTTATCAAACCCATAAGCTAAAGCGGCGGCTGTCGGTTCGTTAATGACTCGTTGCACTTTTAAGCCAGCAATTTCGCCAGCAATTTTGGTGGCCTTTCGTTGAGCATCATCAAAGTAAGCCGGGCAAGTAATAATGGCTTCTTCTATTTTTTCACCTAATTTATCTTCAGCATCTTGCTTGAGTTTTTGTAAAATCATCGCTGAAATTTCCGTGGGAGTAGACCAATTTTCGCCTATTTTTACTTCCACTGATCCGTCTTGTCTTTCCCTAATTTCATAAGGTAAAAGGTTGCGATCCTTTTGCACTTCGGGATCCGAAAAACGCCTGCCAATTAAGCGCTTGATTGAAAAAATAGTGTTACTAGCGTTGGTGATGGCTTGCCTTTTAGCAATTACGCCCACCAAGCGTTCGTTATTTTTGGTTAAAGAAATCACCGAAGGCGTGGTGCGAGCCCCCTCTTTGTTTTCAATTATTTTGGCTATTCCTCCTTCCATAATAGCCATCGCCGAATTGGTTGTACCTAAATCAATTCCTAAAATTTTGCTCATAAATTTAAAATATCGAATTACTCTAATTTCTAATTACTAAATAATGCCTAATGAATAAATGTCTAATGAACAAAAGTGCGTTCCCGTTTAGACATTGGTTATTAGATAATTAGGATTTACTTAGAAATTAGTAATTAGGTCAATTAGAAATTTACTTTACTTTGTTATTTTTACTTTAGCTGGCCTTAATAATTGGCCGTTTAATAGATAGCCTTTTTCTAAAACTTCAATCACGGTTTCTTCATCCGAATCCTCTATGTCCACTTGTTCTAGGGCTTCGTGCAATCTAGGGTCAAACTTTTCGCCCAAAGCTTTAACTTCATCAATTCCCTGCTTTTTTAAAATACTTTCAAATTGAGCTTGAATTTGCTTTAAGCCTTGATAGAAATCAGTGGTAGTTTGCTCGGGGGCAATATGTTTTAAAGCTCGTTCGTAATTGTCTAGCAAGGGCAAAAAATCCATCAAAATTCTAACTTTACTAAACTG
>JAPLWD010000063.1 GCA_026396775.1 Candidatus Gribaldobacteria bacterium | reverse complement strand
ACACAAAGGGTCAAAAGTTCCCGAAGCATTGAATATTGGTAAAATATTTTTGCCAAACAACTCAACAAGCAAATTCTGTGTATTCATTCCAATCTACCTCCTCGGCGTTAAAAACCGGTCCATCGCAACAAACCCGTTTATACCCATTGATTGTTTTGATAACGCACCCATAGCAAGCTCCGCTACCACAGGCGATTCTTTCTTCTAGCAATACTTGGCAGGGGATTTTCCATTCAGCAGCTATTCTAGCTACTTCTCGCAACATCAACGCTGGGCCAGCCGCGTAAATAATTTTAGAAAAACCCTCACCCTCCTCGCCTTTTAATGCTTCTAATAGGGTTTCGATAACTGTTCCGCAAAAGCCTACCGAACCATCATTTGTAGCTAGAGTTGCTCCACTGACTAACATTTCTTTGCTAACAAGACAGCAATCCTTTTGAGCTCCGATTAGTAAAGCTACTCTCTCAAAATTATACCTCCAAGAAAATAGCTGTTCTCGCAAGTAATATAGTGGGGCTAGTCCTATTCCGCCTGCCACCAATATTGGCAATTGAGCTTGTTCTTTGAGAAGCACTTTAAACCCTTGACCTAAAGGACCTCTAATTTCAACCTCATCGCCAATTACTCGCTTCGATAACCAATCAGTACCAGCACCCTTTATCTGAAAAAAGATATAAACTCGCTTGCCCTCAACAAAATTGATACTAAATGGCCTCCATAATAAATGACCTTCGCATTTAACTAAAATATATTGACCGGCTTTGGCAGCTAAAAATAAAGGTTGAACATCTTGAGGAAATTCAAGCAATAAGCGAGAGTATTGCCCCATTGTTTCAACATAGGAAACAATGGTTTTACCGTGATAAATCAAT
This sequence comes from Candidatus Gribaldobacteria bacterium, assembly GCA_026396775.1. Classification (GTDB taxonomy): domain Bacteria; phylum Patescibacteriota; class Minisyncoccia; order Minisyncoccales; family CG1-02-41-26; genus JAPLWD01. The sequence continues at coordinate 7,188 of JAPLWD010000063.1, read as the reverse complement.
CTAATCACCTCCAATAAAATATTGTAATAGTTCTGGTTCGGTTTGAATTTAGCAGGTTAGTCGCTAACAAGCAAGGAAATGTGATACAATAATTGTAACGATGCTATATGAATAAAAATCCTGAAGTTATTTTTGGGGTAGATGAGGTGGGCAGAGGACCGTTGGCTGGGCCAGTGGTAGTCTGCGCTTTAATTGCTCCAGCGAGTTACGAAACTTTAATATTTGAAAAGGGGATTAAAGATTCTAAAAAAATTAAATTTCAAAAAAGAGAAGCCATCTACGAAATTTTAAAGAAAGACCCCAAGGTAAAGTGGGGGATTGGCCGAGTTTCAGAAAAGGTGATTGATAAAATTAATATTTTGCAGGCTACAAAATTGGCGATGGTTCGGGCGGTGAAAAGTTTGGAAAAGAAAATAGGCCATAAGGCCGACCAGCTTTTGATTGATGGCAATTTTGCTATACCTATAACTAGGCCACAACAAAGCATCATCAAAGGAGACGAAAAGATTTCTTTGATTGCCCTAGCCTCAATTGTGGCCAAAGTACATCGGGATCGCCTGATGGACAATTATCATAAACAATACCCTCAATATGGTTTTAACCAGCACAAAGGCTACGGCACCAAACTGCATTTAGAGGCTATTCAAAAAAATGGATTCTGCAAAATTCATCGCAAAACTTTTAAAGTTTTTAAACTAAAAAACTAAACTTCACAAAAGTTTCCACAGGCACCTCATTTTTAAAAACCAAAACTAAACCCCAGGTATCTTTTCGGCTCCCGAAGGTAGGAGCCTGTTCGCTAACTTGACAAAATAGTATAATTATTATATTGTATCATTACCTTAACAATTTTATATTGAAAAAACATTTCCTAGGAGGGTGAAATGAAGCTACTAATTAATGCGATAATCAGCTACATGATTCTGCTCCTAGCTAGCTCGTTAGCTCATGGGGATGAATCACCTGTGTCAGTATAATAGCGATTTCGCTATTTGCCATTGGGCTATTGGTGGCAATCTGCAACATCCAAATGATGGGGTTAGTTAATAGCCTAATGCTCTGGACTTTGTTTGTGGTTGTTTCATTTTCTTTTTCGGTGTCCAGGGGCACGGCAGACCCTCCCGGAGTAGTCGTTTTTATTATAAAGGTTATTGACTTATCAATGATCTACCTAACTGGGATTTGTTGCGTCTTAGTGGGGCGTTTAGTATTTAGGATAACGAAAAGGATGACAAATTATTTTTTTAGCGTCTTTGTCAAAAATATTAAAGAGCTAAAAATACCTTTTAAAAAGGTAAGGCTACAAAGGAGGATAACATGAAGCGCATAGAGGCTTTTTCATTGACGGTAGTAGCGACTTTTTCGATCGTCTTTACTCCCCTCACATTATTGAAGGTGGGCGAGGCAGCCCGGATTGCCATTATCATCACTGCCTTGATAGCAGGGAGAGCGATAGTGAGACTAGGTTGGGTCAAAAGGGGAGTGCCTTTTATCTTGATCACGATTATTCTTTTGGCGCTTTTCTGTCTGTGGGGTGTAGGCATCTCAAAATTACAACCTGTCATAGGTTGCGCGCTTTACTTGATAATTTTGTTAGGGGGGTTACTTAGTGGACTCTTCGAAAGAGCTATAAAAAACTGGCTAAAAAAGCCTAATTCGGTGTAATGTAAAGGACAGCGAGTTATTTCTTGCATCCTTATTAAAAAAGGAGAACGAAGGAGATACATTTAGAAGTTTAAGAGATCTGGGTTTGTGCCCAGCTGATTCAAGTAGAGGCAGCTCAATTATGAGTTGCCTCTATTTTTTTGTAAGAAAAAAGCCCGACGACTATAAAAGTTAAGGGTTGCGATTGTCAGGGCTCGTATATTTCTATACTACCTTGCCAAGGCTTTAGGCCCTCAAGCATGTTGGGCGTCGGGCGTTGACCTCCTTTTCTAAAAAGAAAATGATGAGGCTATTAACATGCTAATCTAAAGCTAGCAAAGAAGACCTAGAATAGCAATAAGTTGCATTAAGTAGGCAATATGGGGAGAGCTAAAATTGATTTTGTAAAATTCACTGGGGAAGCTTTGAGCTTAAGGTAAAGAAATAAAAAATCCTTCTTCACTCCATTTTTGTATGGAAATGAAAAAGGATTATACTAATGCTATATTTTTGTTAACTTGTATTAGCTAGGCTTTGCAAGATTTCCGACTTTGAGATTGAGTCGTAGTCAAAAAAGAATTTAGTTTTTGGTAAAATATCTTCCCTGAACAAATAGGAGGCTACAATATCATTTTGTATATCACCGTAGGAGCCATTTAAACTGCTGAATAATTTGGCGAGAGTATCAGCCTTTGCTTCATATGGTACTATGACAAATATTTTATCAGCCTCTAGAATAGTTTTTAAACTGACCGATAGGGCATACTTTGGCACCTTCCACAAAGAAGCAAACCTTTTGTCTAGCTCAACTTGTTGCCTCCTTGAAACCTCTGTAAGTTCGGCTAAACCTACTGGTTTCTGGGTTTTGATTAAGTGCGATTTAGGCTCAACAAACGCCAGATGGTAGTCAACCCCTATGCCAATTACAGCAACCGTTATATCAGTTTCTTTTTTTGCCTCTTCAATTTGCTTGGGCAGTTTTGTGTAGAGATAATATTGCAGAGCATTTTTTAATGTTCTTGTACTCTCTTTTATCTCTTCTTTATTATCACCACGCATAATTGCATTTTGTAAATAAATCGCCGCAGGCATGCCCACAGAGGTATCAAAATAAATTATGTTTTGTGCTTCTATTCCAAACGGATTATAAACCCGTCGGTTTAAGTCGTATCCAAATGATGCTTCATCAAATTTTGGAAGACCAACGTAATCATCTAGTTGCATATGAATTGCATCTTTGATGGCATGAATAACATAATTGAATTGCAAAGCTGTGCTTGGCAACACCGTTTGAAAGGCAATCATAGAACCTGCCGAAGCCCAAAGATTAAAAGAACGTTTTCCCTCTTTTGTGATGCTTGCCATTGTCCTGCAAAATTCAAGAGTGGCTTGATAAGCCATTTTTTTAGTTGTTTTTTCAATGAACACCTGTGGTTGTAACGCTTTGATGAAATCTGTTTTTTTCATCTTGACCTCCTAATTTTTACACAGTAACAATAAGGAATTGACTCTCTAATTAGCCTTACAACTTTTTTCTACTAAAAGCAAGAGTAAAAGGTAGATAGGGGGTTGCAAAAAAAGGGGTTATTTGGTATTCTAAAAACATACTTTACTGGCTTTTAGAGAAGTTAAATATAACTCAAGAGATCCTTCGGCTGGTGCCTCAGGATGACAGGGGGCGTAATTTCTAAATATTAAATTTAAACATTATGGGAGGTGTACCAAAACAAAAACATACAAAATCGCGCCGAGATAAAAGGCGGATGCATATTTATTTGGAGGAAAAAACCTTAACCCCTTGCCCTCACTGTAAGGCGTTGATTTTGCCACATACAGTTTGTGCTAATTGCGGATTTTATAAAAAGAAGTTCAAAAAGAAGAAAAAGCAAAAAAGCCACCCACGATGGAAGAATTGTCTAAGCAAAAGTTTTAAGTTTTCTTTTAACAACTTTAATACATATGGCATCGCGTCATTTAGCTCGTTCTATCGCTTTACAATCTTTATATGAATGGGATTTTTATAATAAAGAGAATAGCTCGCTAGATATTATTGATCGCAATTTAGATACCTTTGGGGGCGTGTTTGACGAGAAAGATTTTGCCAGATCACTAGTTAAAGGGGTTTGCGATAACTTAGAAAAGCTAGATAATATTATTCACAGTTCAGCCCCTGAACGACCCATTAGTCAATTAAGCTTGGTGGATAGAAATGTATTAAGAATGGGTTTGTTTGAACTTTTATACGAAGATAAAAACGAGGTTCCACCTAAAGTTGCCATTAACGAAGCCATCGAATTGGCTAAAAACTTTGGTGGGGCAAGTTCGGGCAAGTTTGTTAATGGGGTTTTGGGCACAGTGTATAAAGAGCTGGATATTACCGAAAGCAATGACAAGGTTACTGAAGTCGTGCCCGAGGCTAAAGAGAATTAAAAATAATTTCTGGTTCCTGATTCTTAATTTTTAATTTTGAGATAGTCATTGATTAAAAATTAGAAATTAAAAATTAGAAATTGTAAGCGTTAATGCAAGATCATTCAGAATTAGAAAAAAAGTTAGGGGTTAAATTTAAGAATAAAGATTTTTTAATTCAAGCGTTTGTTCATAGATCATATCTAAACGAAAACCCCGAATTTTATTTAGACCAAAACGAAAGATTAGAATTTTTAGGTGATGCCGTGTTAGAGTTGGTGGTGACTGAAAATTTGTACAAAAATTATCATAACCCCGAAGGAGAGCTAACTAATTGGCGAGCGGCCTTGGTGAATCTTTAGCTAAATTAGCTAAAAACCTAGGCTTTGAAGATTATTTATTGTTGAGCCGAGGGGAGGCCAAGGATACTGGTAAAGCGAGGCAATACATTTTAGCGAATGCCTTTGAAGCTTTTTTAGGCTCTTTATACCTTGATCAAGGCTACGCAGAATGCAAAAAGTTTATTGAAACTTATTTAATCACAGAGTTGCCTGCCATTTTAAAAGAAGGATCACACCGAGATGCTAAATCGTTTTTTCAAGAGCAAGCTCAAGAAAAAGCTAAAATTACTCCTTCTTATGCTGTTTTGAAAGAATGGGGGCCCGATCATGCTAAAAGTTTCATCGTGGGAGTGTTTCTGGATAAAGAAAAGGTGGCCGAAGGTGAAGGGCTATCTAAACAAGAGGCCGAAGAGGCGGCTGCCAGAAAGGGCTTAGAAGTTAAAAATTGGAATTAAAAAGATAAAATTATAAACATATGTTAGCTATTAGATACATTAGAACCGGCAAAACCAACCAACCCTTTTTTAGATTATTAGTAACCGACAAAAGAAATCCACCTCGCGCGGGGCGGTTTATTGAGATTTTAGGTTTTGTTAATCCCAAAACCAAGGAACGCAATTTAAAGGCTGACCGAATTCAATATTGGCTTTCGGTGGGAGCTCAGGCTTCTGACACTGTGCATAACTTGCTAATTAGAGAAAAGGTGATTGAGGGCAAAAAAATACCCGTGCACAAAAAATCTAAAAAAGAACCTGAAACTCAAGCTACTCCAGTTGTTAAACCAGTAGAAACGAAAGTTGTAGAAGCTAAGGCTACAGAAGAAACTCCCGTTGAACCAGAAGCCAAAACCGAAGCCTAATCGCAACGTCATTCTAAAAACAAGACAAAAGCCAATCACTTGATTGGCTTTTTGGGTCTTAAAAAAACGAGCACAAATATTATTTTTTGTTTTTGGCTATTTTAACAAATTCTTCAATGGAAACATTGATTTCATTAAGAATCGCCCGAAGCGTTCCTATCGGGACATCTCTCCCAGAATGAACGGCGATGGTTGTTCGTCTGCCATCTTGATGTTTGAATTGCTTATGGCTACCAACACAGTGAAATTCAAAAAATCCTATTTTATTTAGTATTTTGACTAATTGATTGGATTTAAGTACGGGCAGCTTAGGCATAGAGGTTATTAAGCCAAAGCAAGCTCTTTCTCGGTAAAGGTTTGGATAATCTCCATGCTTTCATCTGCTTGAGGAATATTTTGCTTGTCTTTTAATAAGCCTTGAATATGACATCTGATTGCTTCTTTAAGATTTTTTTTTGTTTCCTCAATAGAATATCCCCAAGTATGGCAACCTAGTAAAGACGGCACGAAGCCGTGAAAAGCATTCTTTCCGTCTGGCTCAATAATAACTCTAAAAGTGTAATTTTTCATAAGCTCTTTTATTGTTTATATTTTATCATTTTCAGTGGGCTTGTGTCAAATTTTTATAGAGGACGTGATATTCAGCCTATTGACACCTATTAAAAAGTATGCTATTATTTAAAAATAATCTGAACTAAGGAAACACACGATCCTTGGTGGTGGGAACCAGAAGCTTACACTAAATTAATAGCATATAACCAATAGCTAACAGTGATAATTACGAAAGAAATGAAGTAAATTAGGATTCTGGTTCCCGCTAAACTTTTTTTACAACTAAACTAATAAACTAAGTTTGTTGATTTAGTTGTGGGAAAAGTTCTTTTTTAAATAGAAATTAAACCTTAAGTTCGCTTGTATGGGGCGAGAAAGGATTGAAAATGGAGAAGATAGCTTATTTTGCTATTTTTTTCTTGTTCTCGTTGGTTTCTGGTATCTTGGTGCGTCATTGGCGAAATCGCTGGCAGGCTTGGATAGCTGTCGGATTTATGTTGGTTATTTCGTCCGTTGGTTTCCATTGGCTCAAGATACCAGAAACCATAGCTTTTCTGGTTGTGATTATTCTGGTGATTATTGGGTTGATCAGTCGGAATCTGTTTCGTGGGTTGTGTCGGGCAGCCGAAAACCCAAAGATTTGGACTAAGGGGTTGCCGTGGATTGCCATCGCAACCGCAATGTTGTTGGTAGTTTATAACCCCCATTTTTTGTATGTCCTATTTGGACGCTTTGGGGTAACTATAAACTGTTTTTTGGTACTGGCCTTGATGATTTATGGTTTCTGGAGACTAATTAGCAGGCTAGGCCATAAAAAAGGAGCAAAAAAATGAAAAGGTTATTGGTTATTTTGATTTTTGTAGCTATCTTGGTAAGTAACTTGGCATCTTGCGCGCAGAAAAGAGCGAGCGAAGAAACAGATGATTATTTGATTACCTCCGGAGTATTTTCTCAATCCTACTACGAATTAATCCAAGATAAAATTAAACAGTTTAAAAATCTTGGGTTTTTCGGAGAACATCAATTAAGCAGTTTTAAAGCCAATGATGATGTCAATTCCGAATTTTCGGGAGACTTCTTCTTGGGAACCGGCTCAATTAGCGGTAAAACCGTTAGTGCTAAAGAAGTTGTCTTTGTTTGGAAACTTGATGGTAACGAAAAATATCTCGTTCCTAGTAGTTTCCCAGTTGAGAAAATCAGAATGATTATTGATGAAACTAAAAAAATCCCAACCATTAGGTTCCAGTGGGATATTATAAAAGTTAAATCAAGCCCAAACATTCAAGCTAATAACCCTGGTAGTTTCATAAGGCCAGAGTTAATATCATATGCCACAGTAAGAGCCAAAGAAAAAGATTTACAGATTTTTTCTTCTGGCTCTGG
>JAPLWD010000014.1:2211-5487 GCA_026396775.1 Candidatus Gribaldobacteria bacterium | reverse complement strand
CATAAAATCTATCTAGTTTATCTCACCACCCCCAAACCCATATACCAGCCTTGGGGTTTTTTACAAACCGGACATTTCTCGGGAGCCGATGTGCCCTTATGAATATACCCACAATTTAGACATTTCCATTCAATTTCTGCTTCGGATTTGTGCAGAATCCCCTTTTCTAACCTGTCAGCTAAAATGTTATACCTTTCTTCGTGTTTTTTCTCTACTTCGGCCACCTCCTTAAATAAATCAGCGATCTCGGTTTCGCCTTCTTGGCGGGCAATTTTTTCAAAATCTGGATACACCACGCCCCACTCGTATTTTTCACCTGCGACCGCATTTCTTAAATTCGTTAAAGTGCCAGCCAAAGGATGAATATCATAAGTATTCGTCATTTCGGTTAACTCAATAATTTTTTCCAGCTCCTCTTTAGCGTGTGCTCGTTCATTATCGGCGGTTTCCTCAAACACCCTAGAAATCCAAACCTGATTTTCTTTTTGAGCTATGCCAGCGTAATAAGTATATTTATTACGCGCCATCGACTCCCCCGCAATCGCCTTTAATAAATTTTGATGTGATTGTTTCATATGTTGATTATTTTAATTACTCTTTATTCTAACAAAAAAGTATCATAACTGAAAGGCAATGGTTTAATTTTATGTCTTTTGCAAATAAACCAGCCAAAAGTTTCTTTTATAACTTTGGTTTTTAAACTTGGTGTAGCTGGTTTTCTTTAGTAATTTAAGAATCTTAAATTTTTGAGAATAAAAGTTAATTAAATCCTCTCGGGTAAAAACTCTCTCTTTTAAGCCCATATCAGGGTTAAAATAGGTGTCTTTTTCGCCAGAGGGGCTTTTTTCTAACAAGGCTTTAGCGTTTTTATCGCCTTCCTTGCACAAGGCTCTTACCAAAAAATAACCACCTAGCTTTAAAACTCGGCTAACCTCGCTTAAATAAACAGTCCTTTCTTTTTCGTTAAGCGAGTTAGAAGAAGTTATATCTAAAACTAAATCAAAAAAAGCATCGCTGAAAGGATAGACCGAGCCAATATCGCCTAATTGGTAATCAACTGTAACCCCAGCCTCTACAGCTCTCGCCTTGGCCAATTCTAAAGCCGTTGGAGACATTTCTAACCCCACCACCTGATTGCCCAACCCAGCTAAATAATTGGCATTTCGACCAGTACCACATCCCAAGTCTAAAACCTTTAAATTTTCCAAAGTTAAACCGGCTTCTTTTTTCAAAAACTTAAAAAACCTCAACACATCATTTTGAGGCTTATCGCCCTTAGTTAATAACTGTGGGTTTTTGTATTCATTTTCCCAAGCCACATCTTGCGCCATAGATTTACTACTCAATATGCAACCTTGTCATTGCGAGAGATCCCTCGCTAAACTCGGGACAGGCTCCGCAATCTCAAAACAACGAGATTGCTTCGCTCCTTCTAGTCGCTCGCAATGACAGGGGGATTTTAATTAGCACCATATGTTTTAAATATTTTCTTAATGTATTCAACTTCTTCGGTTAAAAACTTTGGATTTTGTTTAGCTATATTTTCTTCAATCACAATCGGACAACTTAATTTAAAAATTGGCTGAATAGATTTTTTAAACCGATTAGTCACAATCCTTAAAGAACGATGGTCTTTTTTGCGATAAGTGCCACTAAAATGAACTTGGGTAATTCTATTACCCAAAGCCTGAACCATTTTACTGGTTTCACTAGGCGACCAAGTATAAGCATGTGAAACATCCAAACAAAGTCCTATTTTGGGATATCTTTTTAAAATTTCACTTAAAGTAGCCAACATTGGGCGTCTGCCTTTCTTTTTGGCCAAATTTTCAGTACTAACCTTGATCTCAAACTTTTTTAAAATTTCTGGAGCCGGTAAGTTTTGAGGGTGAATGATTACATTTTGAGCGTTTAACTGTTTATAAAGTCTAGTAATAACTTCCAGCTGTTTTATAACTTCTTCCTCACCATTCGCCCTTTGAACTAAATCAAAAGGCGCATGGATAGTAATATGTTTTAACTTTTTAATCCACTGAAGACTTTGAGCGGAAAAATGAGTACTATAAAGCTCTTCTTTAGAGGAAAAAGTAATTTCCACACCATCCACTTCTAGGTTTTTGATAAACTCAATTAAAGAATCTCTGTTCTTAGATTTATCCCAACTCCAAACACAACCCGTAGCAAAACTAATTATTCTGGCCATTTTTTAAAACAATATTAATTACTTGTGATCTATACCAATAACCTTTTCTATTGTGTCTAAAACTTCTTTGGGAGTGCAATCTCGTTTAAAAATATAAGCGGCTGCTCCCATCTCTTGGCTTTTTTGCCTGTCTTGGCTTGTGTCTAAATTAGTAAAAACTACAATTGGGATATCCTTGGTTTTTGGATTATTTTTTACCATTGCCAAGTAATTATAACCTTGTTCACTCACTAAAGTAATAATGTTGTTTTCTTCCTTGGGGATAATAACATCTAACAACACTACATCAGGCTTCTCAAGTTCAGTCAGCCCCATGGCTTCTTTAATATCTTTGGTAACCGTTAGAGTGTAATCATTAGATTCAAAAAAATCACGATAAATATTAATTAAATTTTCTTCATCTTCAATCAGCAAAATTCGGCCTTTATTCAATTTCTTTGTTTGGGTTGGCCTTTTTCCCATATATTTTATTAGTTACTTTATTATTTTGCTTAAAAACTACAATTTTATCCCTTTTAGCCCCTTGTTTTTTTTGACTATCATTGGGTTGTTGGTTTTGATAAAGCGGAACTGTAAAAGCAAAAGTTGAACCCCCACTAACCCCATTGCTTTCATAAGTCATTTCACCAGCATTGCTTTCTGCAATCTTTTTAGAAATATAAAGCCCAAGGCCAGAGCCATCTGGATGCAAAGAGCTGGCAGTATGACCCCGAGAAAACTTTTTAAATAGCCTTTTTTGATCCTCTTGGGTAATGCCTGCACCAGTATCAGTAACTTTAATTTTTAAATATTTTTTATCTATTATTTCGTAATTTACAACAACACTGCCTTGCTCTGTATAATAAACAGCGTTATCCAAAAGATTAGAAATTACATGGGTTATTTTTTTGGGATCACACCAGACCGCCGGAATTTCAAAGACTGGCTTATTGACTGATATTGTTAATTTCCTTTGAATCGCCATTGGTAATTTTTGTTTTTCGGGAATCAATCTTTCAACAATAACAGCAATATCAGTTTTTTCTGGTTGCATTTTCATATTTTCACCTTCTAATTCATAGGTATCCCAAAAA
>JAPLWD010000014.1:0-2182 GCA_026396775.1 Candidatus Gribaldobacteria bacterium | reverse complement strand
TTGAGTAATCCTTAAAAAGCCTACTTTAACAACCTCAATTGAGGTAGTGGTGCTCCAGATTTTTTCGTCCATCATCGAAAGAGCTCCCTTAACAATAGAAATTGGAGTATTTAGCTGGTGATTCACCACCCTTAAAAAATCGTTTTTGATATCTAATAATTCCTGAAGATGCTGGCTTTTTTCTTTGATATCCTTGGTTTGCTCGTTAACTTTATCTTCCAGATTATCAGTTAATTCTTTTAAAGCATTTTTATTTTTCTTAAGAGAAAAATTAGATTTAATAATCTTTTCTGTGCTTCTGTTAAAAAAATAGCCATACACAATCACCAAGGTAAAAACAACGATTATTACTAACAATGAAATCTTTTTTTCAATTAAAAAAAAGGTGGTAAAGGAAAAAAGAATTAAAAAAAGACTAACTACTTGATATTGTAAAAATAAGCAATGACGAAACTTGAATTCACAATATTTACAACGCCTATATGGAGCATAGCTAAGATTTCTAACCAGCCAACAATTTTGATTAGCGTAGCAACTTCCTCCTATGTCTTTTTTTTCACCTTCTTCCATACTCTATATTTTATAAATTACTTCTTAAATAACTTTTTTAAGAGAATATACATCATCGTTGCCACGCAAAAACCAACAAAACAAGCTAAAAATATCATTAAGTCAACCACCAAAAGAAAGGCCCAAGCAAAATCAACAAACTTGCCAAAATACAAAAGCAAAAAACCAATCGAAAGAAGCACCCCTGTCGCCCCAGCCACAAAGCTTAATTCCCCCGACTCCCTTGGCGCAGGTAAATGTTTTCTTTTAGAAAATTTACTTAAAATAAAACTATGGATTTGATAAAAGATATTAAACTTTAACGAAAAAGCACTAAGGCTAGTCAAAATGATAACAGCTAAAACCAACCATTGATTACGAACCGCAACAGCTAATAAAAGCAATAAACCTGAAACGGCTCGCGAAAACCTTAAAGAACTATTATAAATCAAACATTTTTGCATATATATTGAGCTGATTACAAAACTATTCCTACTACAAGTTTAGCTTTTTGGCTACGACTTCGTCAGGCTGGCACAAAAAGATTTTCACCATAGCCCAGCTATGGCTCAAATCTTTTTGCTGGCCTTCCTCGTCTCGCTCAAAAATCTAAACTTTCGTAACGAAATAGTTTTGTAACCATCTCATTTAAAAATTAAAGACACTTTTTGACAGCCAAGCAGGCTTTTTTTACATCTTTGAGGTCGTTATAAATATAAAAACTCAATCGGCAACTTGCTGGAGGATTTAATCCATAAAAATGATGCGCTAAAGTTGCACAATGACAGCCGGCTCTGGATTCTACCCCCAGCTTGCTTAAGGCCTCTGCAATTTCAAACGGACTTTTATCTTTATGAGTAAAAGCCACTAAGGGGCCTCGGTTGTCTGAAGTTTTTGGCCCATAAATCTTGATTGATGGTATCTCGCCCAAAATCCTTAAGGCCTCTGCAATTAAACTTTTTTCGTGAGATTCTATATTGTCCATTGCCTTTTTAACCTCTGGCATTTCCAGCCTTTTATTGGTCATAAAGTAATTTTGTTTGCCTGGGTTTAAAGAAAAATCCATTATCAATCTCAAAGCTTGAGCCGAAAGAATTGTTCCTAGGATATTCGGCGTTCCGGCCGTAAATTTCCAAGGCAAGGCGTTGTATTCCACTTTCTCTTGGCTAACCATTCCTTCAGCGATCATATCGCCACCATAAAGAAAAGGCCTCATTTTCAAAAGTAACTCCTCTTTAGCGTATAAAGCCCCCACCCCAAAAGGCGCAAACATTTTATGAAAAGACCACACCAAAAAATCTATCCCCAACTCACTAACATTTAAATAGGTATTAGGCACAATTTGAGCGCCATCAATCAAAAGATATGATCTTTTTTCTCCCGACGGCTGAACATAGCCACTTGAATCGGCAATTTCTTTAATTTTTTTAATTGGATTTTTCGTGCCCAAAAAATTGGAAGCTCCCGTACAGCACACCAATTTAGTTTTTTGATCTACCAAAGACTTTAAATGCTCCAAATCAAGCTCGCCTGTGTCTTTATCAAACTTAACAAGTCTACATTCCACTTTAATGCCAAACTTTGGCAAAATTTCTTTGCATAACCCATACCAAGGAACATAGTTGGAATTATG
>JAPLWD010000049.1:7994-8353 GCA_026396775.1 Candidatus Gribaldobacteria bacterium | reverse complement strand
TGACATCGCAGTTAACGGACAAAATCCTTGGAGCCAAACAGGCCAATATCAGTTTGCTGATATGAAACCAAGTCAAGTTGAATACAGTAATTTCTCTATTAACAACACTGGGAGTAACCCAGCAAATGTTTGGAAAAGAGTTGACGTTAGAGGCACAAATGGTGGTGTGATGTCCGAACCAGAATGTGTTGAACAAGGTGGAACTTGGAATGGACAATGCGTAGGTGGACAAGAAAAAAGCGACATTGACACAGCCATCACCTATGATTTATCTGTTAAAGTTAAAGATGGCCAAGGTGTTGTAAGATGGGAGCAAACCCTTTATAACATGGACAAAACCATTAGCCAAATTAATGGAC
>JAPLWD010000049.1:407-7983 GCA_026396775.1 Candidatus Gribaldobacteria bacterium | reverse complement strand
CAAGGTACATATTTGGGCATGATTCCAGCTGGCTGGACAATGGATGTTACCGAAAGCTATCATATGGTGTCCTCAACAACTAACTGGGCACAAGGTGATGTTATGAATTTTGATATCACCATAACAGCCGAACAATTAAAGGGCACAGTTGTTTTAGAAGATAAAAATCAAGTAGCTCCTTGGATGGTTTTAGCTGGCAATGATATTAATGGCACTTTAACCTATGGAGTGAAAGATGCAGCCTTTAACTTTTCATTTGCAGGCAAAGCTCCATTGGCGAGCACTGGCTATTCTTTAATTGTTTATAAAGAAGCCTGGTCATCACCAAGTGATAGCGCATGGCCAAGATCAGTAATTGTTTTGGCTTCTGCCACTTCTGATGGTTCTGGCAATGTAACAATTCCACAAACATCAATTGATTTTGGATACAATCTTTTGAATTCCAAAGTTTGGTTAGTAAAAACAGCTGACTTAACTGGCAACACCCTAAGCACTTATACTCCAAACGCTTATTTGTTTGAGACCGGATTGATGGATTACTACGATTCAAGTAACTAACTTTTGATTGTTTTGAAGTCGCCCATAAAAATGGGCGACTAATTAAGCAATTAAACCTGAATGAAAATTTACAATTTAGTTTATAATATCTTTTGTGTAATTCTGATAATCGTAGTTTTGTTTTTAATTGTTTCAGTTTTCCCCATAACTGGTAACTTTAAAGTTTTAGTGGTGCAATCTGGTTCGATGGAGCCAACAATTCATACTGGCAGTGTGGTGTTTGTAAAACCATCAAATGAGTATAAAATTAAAGATATTGTTACGTTTGGTACAATTAGCAAAACCCAAACTCCAACCACTCACAGGATTGTTGACATAAGAGTGCAAGCCAGTCAGCCATTATATACAACCAAAGGGGATGCCAATAATGCTCCGGATCAAAAAGAAATTACCGCAAAAGAAATCGTTGGCAAAGTTTTTCTTGATATTCCATATCTAGGCTATGCAATTAGTTTTGCTAAAACAAAATTGGGTTTTGTTTTAATAATAGTTATTCCAGCTTTAGCTGTAATTTTAGAAGAAAGTGTTAAAATAAAAAATGAACTTAACAAAAAGAAAACTGAAAATGTATAAAAAAGCCATTGAAAGATTTGAAAGAAAAGAAAGCCACAAAAAAAATGGCTTCCTATTCAAAAAGCTGGGCTTAAAATCTTTGGCAATTGTTCTAATTATACAGTTAAACTTTTCTGGAATTTTTACAGCCGGAAATGCTTTGGCTTATTTTGTTGATCAAGAAGTTGGTACTAGCGAATTAAAAACTGAAACTTTGGATTTTTCACTAGTTAGTGATAATTGGCAATTAACAGCAAGTAGCACTACGCTTGCTCCAGGAGATGTAGTGCAAAAAAATATCACTGTAATCAATAACGGTAGTTTAGGATTTCAATATTCTGTTCAAGCTCTCAAAACTTCTGGGGATAGTGCTTTCTGCGATGCTTTAATTTTAAATGCCACAGTTGACTCTAATCTGATCTTTAATGGAAAACTAATCGACTTTTCTGGCACTACCACTTTTTCGACTACTGCAAACAATATTTGGAATTTTCAAGCTGGACTGCCAGCAACCTCAACAATTTATTTTAATAAAACATGCGAGTTTAAATTTAATTTCATCGGCTGGCAAGAAAACTTATCTAGTTCGAGCCAAGGATTTTGGGATCAAGAAGAAAACTTTAATATCTTGTCTTCTTTAACGGGGCCAAAAATCAACAAAGTTTATTATAATGTTGACAGCAAACATGGCACCGAAGCTGATAATGAATGGGTTGAAATTTTTAACCCAAGTGCAATTGATATTAATTTAAAAAATTGGGAAATTTGTGACAATAATACCTGCCGAGTCGTCAACAACGATACAATTATCCCAAGCTTAGGCTTTGTTGTGATTTCGAATAGTTCTAGCACTTGGAATTATTGGAACATCCCGACTGAAGTTGAAAAAATCCAATTAAACGGAACCTTATATTTAGACAATGTTGCTGATATGCTTTTACTAAAGGAGCCTAGTGGCACAATCGTTGATCAAATGAACTGGGGAACACCAAACTCAATTTGGTCAAATTTTAATACTGACATCTGGGATCCTGGAGCTTTGGATGTTGGTGAGGGTAATCTGTTGAGTAGAGTTCCGAATGGACTTGACACTAACCAGCCAAGCGATTTTCAAAAACTAGCTTTGCCTCAAATAGCTGTTAGCCCAATTGTGGGAAGAAATTTTTGCGGACAATGTAATGGCACTGGTCCTGTTCTTTGTGCTCCACTTATTGTCGGCACTTGGCCGTTTGATATAACCTGGACAGCCACTAACCCAAATGGAAATGACGCAGATCTTTTAATTGATTTATATTATATTACCGACAACGATTGCAGTGGAACAGTTTCGCCAGGAGATCAAACCTTTCTTATTAGTAAGGGTTTAAACAACACGGGATCTTACAACTGGCCAGCCGTTATGCCAACTTTCTTTGGGTATGTTTGGTTTAAGGTTGTTGCTCATGGCCCAGAGAATATAATGTTAAACTCTTCAGCAGTTTCTAATCCTGGGTTTGAACCAACTACTGATGAAATGGCAAAGGGATGTTTTCCAGATGAAGGACCTTGCAACTTTTCTGATGAAAATAATCTTTGCCCGAATAAAAATTTTGTAACAACCTCAACTCAAGAAGTAGCATCTACTAGCGACGATATTTTAGCAACCACCACCTCAATAATAGAAGAAATAGCTCCTATCGCCAGTGAAGAAGAAGCAGAGATAATAGAACCGCTACAGATAGAACAACCAAGTAGCAATTTAGAACAACCCGATGTTGCAGAAATAGTTCAAGAACAGCCAGCAATAGAACCCGAAGCAACAAGTGCGCCTCCTAGCGATGAAAGCACTAGTGAAAACCTATGAAAATAAAATTTCCAAACTACAACCTACTAATTTCTATACTCTTTTTGTTTTTACCAATTATCACTCAAGCGAATTTGATTCCTCCTCCTACTGATGACCCAATGGTAATTGAGTTTGAAAAAACACCCTTATTTAGCGAAGCTAATTTTTTGCCTGGCAATAGTATAACCAGATGGGTTAAGGTCACCAACAATGATACAACAAGCCACAAAATTGCTGCTGAAACTATCAACGAAACCGACTCCAACAACTTTACGAGTCAATTTGATTTAACTATAAAAGAGGGGGGTAACATACTATTTACTGGCACATTGGCAGATTTTTTTGCAGCCGGAGAAAGAATTTTATCTGATTTACCAGCTGGCCAAACAACCCAGTATGATTTTAGTATTGCTTTTAAGCCAGCAGCTGATAGTAATTATCAAGGCAAAACTTTAGGGTTTGATATGATTGTTGGATTTCAGGGTGCAGAAACCAGTTGCCCAAGTTGTCAGAGCGACGGAGGCCAATCGGGTGGCGGAGGGGGAGGCGGTACTGTTTTGGTGCCTGGCCTAACTATTGCTGAAGAAACAGTAGTAGTTATTGAGGTTAATAAAACTTCGTCCACAATTTACTGGACCACCAGCTATAAGTCTACCAGCCAAGTTATCTATGCCCCAGAGGGCGGACATCGCATCTTGGATTTAAGTGATAACACAAACACACCACCAAAGTACGGCTACGATTTTACTACACCAGAATCTGATGTAACTACTAAGGTGCTAGCTCACACAGTAACAATTAATGGCTTAACGCCTGGCGCTACATATTACTTTAGGCCGGTATCTCATGGATCATTGGCTATTGCTAAAGAATATACCTTTACCACATTATCAATTGATTCTGGACAACCCGACCAAAAAAATGACGAACAAGCAAAACAAGGAGGTGGATTCACTGAAAGTGAACCTAATAATGACAATCAATTTGGCACTTCAGCATCTGCTTTGTTGGGCACCGGAAGTGGTACTACTTCAGAAGCTATCCAAAACCAAATAGAAGAGTTAGGCAAAAGCACCCAAGGCGAACAAGCTAATCCGTTTGTAGGTAATATTGCTTCTTTTTTTGTGAATTTGAATTTCTGGTGGTGGTTATTAATTATTATCATCCTATTTATTCTATGGGTATTATTTTTATTATGGCAACGACACAAGAATAAAAAAGAAAAAAAATAAACTAAAATTTTTGAATTTAACCAGAAGAGGGGATTAAAAACCCTTTTTTGTTTACTTTTCTCGCGACAAGAAATGAAAGTTATATATAGAGCAGACGTACTAAGCTGTATTGACAAAGTTGGGACAATATGCTATGGTTTGGGTATTAAAAAATCAGTTCGTTCCAATTAAATATTTTGGTTTCTCAAATCCCGAGTAACCCCCTAACAGGAACGAGTTAAGCTCGTTTCAGTTTAGGAAGGAGGGAGCCTCTTTCCTTTAGCATGATGTCAAATTAGGCCATTTGGGTCTGACCTAGTGTCGGATGTAAATGGCCTAATTTGGCAAGTGTTACCTAGGGTTAGTCGTGTTGACTAGCCTTTATGTTTCTTTATCTTAAACCCTCATTTTGGCTTTAAATAGCCGGAAAGGAATCTATTATGAAGAGGGGATTCTTATTTTTAGGGATTTTGATTATTGTGTCTTTGTTTCTCGTCGCCTGTGGGGATGATGTTTCAAAAGAACAACTAGCAAGGGCTAGGGCTCAAGAAGTGACCTCCGAAAAAACCGCCAACGACAGCGCTAAGCTGAAGAACGAAATCAAATCGGAGGCGGCGACCGAGGGTGTAGTGGTTGTAGATGACTCAAAGTCTGCAACTGTAACACCAACGACCGAGACTCCAACCACGACGGAACCAGTAAAACCTGTTAAAAAACAAGATTCCGGTTTTCCGTGGGCTAGCGTGATAACTTTGGCTATTATATTCGGGGTTATCGGGCTCCTGATTTGGAGGATTGTTGTCGTTGTGCAGAGTAAAAAGAATGATACTGATACTGGTGGGGGGACTGACGCTCAGCACAAAAAACCAGAGGAGTCGGAACCTGAAGAGGACAAGGACCCTCCAGAGAATGTGACTGTTTTGCCGGGGACAAGGCCAGCAATAGCAATCTTCATCGCCGCAACCTTGGCGATGCTGGGGCTGTCCTCGTGGTTGACACCGGTTGTTATGGCTAGCAATACTAGCCAAATTATTGATAGCATTCTAGCAACGAATGCTAATCAAGACAAAGGCATAAACAACAACAGGGTGGCCATTGCTACTCTAAAAGCTCGACTTAATGAGCACATCCGCAAAACCGGTGCTGTACCAACCGAAGCCCAGATAAAAGAATGGGTAAGCGAAGCTATGAAAGGTATGCGAGACGAAACAGCTCGGGCGAATGCTAAAAACGCCTTAGCCAAAGCGAACTCAGCGTTGAATTCCTTGAAGCTATCAAAAAATTATGACAGCTTGCGTACTGATATTGCGACCGGTGACAAGGCTTTAGTTCTAGCCCTTGGTGGAGACGAGGCTGAAGCAACAGCATATGCTGGCGAAAAGGAGCCAGGTAAAAAAGCAGCTTTACTTGTTGTTACAATCGACAGATATATTACGAAAAAAAGTAATACAACTGTTGAGTCAACAACTCAAAAGGCTGTAACGCCTGCCGAGGATTCCGAGGCTATAAAAATAGCCCAGGAAGCCAAAGATCTGGCCAGCGCAGCAAACGAAACGGCAAAGGGCGCAGCTACTAATGCCGAACAAACCAAAACTGAACTCTCTGATTTAAGAGAGAACAGTGGGGCGTTTGTTCCTGTTGAGGAGTCTGACTCCTGCAACAGCCAAACTACAAAAAAAGTTTGGAAATTCAACAGTGCCCTGGTAGACACCAAAATCAACCAAGCCCTAATAGAAACTGGGGGGATGGTTGAAGTAGAGGTGGCGGATCCTACTGACCAGACTGGAAAAACTAAAATCAAGGTCTGGAAAAGGGTTCCGCTAGTTTCTGTTGACCAGTTTGTTAATGTTGCAACAGACATCAACAACGGATTGGAACGAGTAACTCAAGGAGCCGCTCGCGCTAATAATTCCGGCGGGTGGCACAAAGATAAAAAAGAGGTTAAGGCAGGAAACGAACGCTTGAATCAAGCGTTCGACGCGATTGCCAGGGCTAGAGAAAAAATCGAAGCCCTAAAAATGCCTCCGGAAACAAAAAAATAGTGGATTATCCACTAAAATAGGGCTAATGAATTCATTAGCCCTGTTGTTTTACAAAAAAATCCTGCTGTCATTGCGAGGAGGCCGCCAAGCAGGGTGGACGACGAAGCAATCTTTGAAACTGCGAGATTGCTTCGTCGCTTCACCTCCGCCAGCTGGCGGATGGCTTCACTCCTCGCAATGACAGTGGTGTTGACAGATGTGTTATAATATGATATAAACATACTGTATTTCAAAAGAGAATTTTCGAAATGAAATTTTTAGGAGCTCATTTCAATTGAATAATTTTTGGTTTTTAAATTCCTAATGTCCTACCCAATGTCAAACTAAGCCATTTGTGTCCGACCTAGTATCCCTCCCAAACAATCAATCCTACTCTTGGAGTGGTGAAGGTTGGGCTTAAATGGCTTAGTTTGATAATTCGTTCTAAAAATGTCCAAAGCAATCTTGCCGAGGATAACTACAAAAAGGAGGCCGCAAAAATGGCTAAATACAATCTATCATTTACTGCTCCGAGAGAAGAACCTGCTTTCAAAAAAGTCAAATTGGTGCTAAATCAATTTGGTATAGACAGTGACGACATCGTCACTGGAGATGTTGTTTGTTTTAGCATCAAAACAAATAAGTTTGGTGTTAACAATCTAGCGTCCACCTTGAAAAAGGCTGGGGCACAAAATGTAACCGTTATGGTTTATAAGAAGTCTTTATTTTTTCTCTCGAAATCGAAAAAGGTAACGACGGATACACATAAGCCGTGGTGGAAAAAGATAATAAGAGATCTCAACCTTTTCGCGGAGGTTATCTTGAAAAAAATTGAAAATTTGATCGAAAAAAGCGCGACAATTCGCGTAGGATTTACTAACCCCACTAAATTTTTAGGGCACATTGCCGCGATAATTGTCCTAGTTGGGTTAATTGCTATCTCCGCGTGGCCGATCAAACCCAATGATAACGGAATGATTGTCAAAACTAGGTATGTAGCCAAAAGGGCTATCACAGGAAATGAAAAGGGGGCACCAGTCATTAAAGTACAAAAACCTGCGAAAGCTCTTAAAACCAAGAGACCTCCACCTGATACAAAGCCAGTGGAAACTAACCTGAATAAGCAAAAAGAAAAAAGCGTCCTTGTTGCCGATAAGCGTCCGGCGAGTGTCCCTATGAAGTTTCCTAAAATTCAGAATACTCCACCTGATACAAAATCGGCGGATCAGAAAAAACAGGAGTTCATATATCCTCTTTGGTATACCCAAGAGGTAAAAAAGGAGAAACAAAATGAAAAATAAAGTTTTTTTTCTTAGCTTCGTGTTAGCAATGTTAGCGACGAACATACTCGCTCAAGCCCTTACAACCGAACAAAAGTTGATAGAAGAAATGTCTAAAAGGTTAGGTAT
>JAPLWD010000049.1:0-385 GCA_026396775.1 Candidatus Gribaldobacteria bacterium | reverse complement strand
GCGATTCAGCTTAGGGAAAATCTCCAAGCCGAGTACGCTAAAATCAGAGCTGAATTTATCACTGACAGACTAGCGGAGGATAAGGCTTTGGCTTTGGCTTTTGGCGGAGATGAAGCTGTGGCTATAAACTATGCTAACGAAAAGGACGCCGTAAAAAAGGCGAACTTATTGGTTGGCATTATCAATGAGTATATGGCCACAAAAAATACCAACACCACAGACCCGAGAGTTGACGAAGCTTTAAAGATAGCTAAATCAGCTAAAGTTGTAGCTGATCTAGCTGATACGAAGTCACAAACAGCCATGAGTAAGGCCACCACCGCCCTCGTTGTAGCTGATACAACTAAAATCACGCTTGCAAGCGAGGTGGACGATAGAGTTAATT
>JAPLWD010000038.1 GCA_026396775.1 Candidatus Gribaldobacteria bacterium | reverse complement strand
GTTGTGATATAATTAAAATATATAAAGAAATAAAATTAAACTATCTGGACAGAGCGATTCAATCTTAAGAGATTCTTCGGCTACTGCTTCAGAATGACAAGTAATGGTTACAAAAAAAACAAAAATTGTTAAAGCCAAAAAAGTGGAAAATCCTAAGGATTGGTTGGGGGAGCATCGGTATAAAATTTGTGTGTCGGGAGCAGCCGAACTGTATTGTTGTGCGCCTAACATTAAAGAGATTGGCGAAGCTTTGGGCAAAGCCATTGTGGATAGGGGCTGTATTTTATTAACTGGAGCCACCACGGGCGTACCTTATTATGCGGCCAAAGGAGCCAAAGAGGCAGGTGGAGTCAGTATTGGTTTTTCGCCAGCTGGCAGTAAAAGAGAGCATTTAAAAAGGTATAAACTGCCGGTGGACTATTTTGATTTAATTGTTTATACCGGTTTTGACTATGTGGGGCGTGATTTAATTTTAACTAAAGCCGCCGATGGTATGATTATTGCTTGCGGAAGAACCGGTACTTTGCACGAATTTACTGTGGCCTTTGAAACTAGAACACCGGTTGGTGTGATGCAGGGCTCGGGTGGAACGGCTGATTTAATTGAGCCAGTTTTAGCTAAGGGCTATCGCCCTAAAACTAAAATTGTGTATGACACTGACCCAGAGAGATTGGTGGATAAATTAATTGCTGCGATTGACGAAGAACAAAGAAAAACTGCTAAAAGTAAGGGTGGAATTTAATGATGGCGACTACGAGATTGCCACGCTCGCCCTTGCTAGGGTTCGCTCGCAATGACAGGGGAATTTAAGATAAAAATATGGTGATTAAAAAAATAGTCAAAAAATCAGTTAAAAAACTAAGCCTCAAGAAACCAGTTAAGCCCAAGGTTAAAGTAATTGTTGCTAAGCCTCAAGTAAAATTAAAAGAGTTGGGATTGGTTACTCATTATTTTGATAAAATTTGTGTGGCGGTTATTAAATTAAAACAGCCGATTAAAATTGGGGATACTATTAGAATTATCGGGGGAGAAAAAACCGATTTTAAACAAACCGTTAAATCGATGGAAGTTAATCATCATTTAAAAATATGTTTGAGTATGAACCATTTTTGCAAATATTATTAGCCACTTTATTGGGGTCTTTGATTGGTTTAGAAAGGCGGAGCCGGCGTAAGGAAGCTGGCCCGAGGACTTTTGGTCTGGTAACTATGGGTTGTTGTTTGTTTGCGGTGATTGATATTAAATTTATGCAGGGACTAGGATCGCCAGCTATTGGGGTTGTACAAGCAGTGGCAATTGGAATGGGATTTTTGGGATCTGGTATTATTATCCAGAACAAAGGGCAAGTGGAAGGATTAACCACAGCCGCCGCTTTTTGGGTGGCTTCAGCGATTGGCATTGGGGTGGGGATGGGTTTTTACAGCCTAAGTATTGCGGGAACGCTTTTAATGATTTTAATTTTATCTAGTTTTGATTGGTTGGAGCGAGCCGAGGATAAAATTTTTGGTAAGCATAGTAAACATGAAGACGAGTAAATTTATTTTAGCCACGGCCAGCTTAGTTGGCACAATTATTGGAGCAGGGGTTTTTGCAATACCCTATATGGTTAGTAAAAGTGGTATTTTATTGTCGCTTTTTTATTTTATTTTGTTAGGGGTAGTAGTTTTGTTGTTACATCTGTTTTATGGAGAAATTGTTTTGCGGACTAATGGATCACATCAGTTAGTGGGCTATGCTAAAAAATATTTTGGCAAGCCCGCTAAAATATTTATTCTTGTAGCGACTATTTTTGGATCGGTAGGCACCCTGCTGGTTTATATTATTTTAGCAGGTGAGTTTTTTAAAATAATTTTTCCAAATTTTTTAAGTTCTTTTCAGGGGGCGATAATTTTTTGGTTAATTCTTTCGGTTTTTGTTTTTCTGGGGATGAAATCCATTGCTAAGCTAGAGCTGG
>JAPLWD010000013.1:2117-2785 GCA_026396775.1 Candidatus Gribaldobacteria bacterium | reverse complement strand
AAATTCCTTTAGTTTTTTTAGTAACTAATGTGGATTTTTTAGCCAACGAGCAGGTTTGTCAACAAGTAGCTGATACGGGGGTGATAGTGGCAGGACAAAGGCATACTTTGGGAAAAAGTAAGGCAGATTATCAAATGGAGAAACTGCTAACGGGTGGTAATCATTTAGATACCAGTCATCAAGGCTGGGGGAATATTGCAAAGTATTTTCCACCTGAAAGAGTGTGTGTACAATGTTGTATCACTAAGCCTGTTGTGAATTCTGGTAGTATTTTTGAGGTTTTCCGTTGGGTGCGCCGAATGGGGTACGAGCCAGTGATGGAATTTACTAAAGAGGGGAGCGGTTTTAAACGCCATTGCCAGCACGATGTGTCTCCCGAAGAAATGCTAAAGGTTTTGTTGGAGCTACAACGAATTGACCGAGAAGAATTTGGTTTAGCGGGCGCTGATTTATTGTCGCCCCAAGCCTATGGCAAAACTTGCCATATGCAAGAAACGTCCGTACATTTTATGACCGATGGGACAGCGGTGCCTTGTGTGGGATTTCCCGAATTGTCCTATGGCAATATCCAGCAAAATAGCTTGGCTGAAATTTTGAGTCATCCTTTGCGAGGGCTAATTAGAAACCCCAGCGAATGGATTTATGGCTATTGCTCCAATGAATGCAAA
>JAPLWD010000013.1:0-1998 GCA_026396775.1 Candidatus Gribaldobacteria bacterium | reverse complement strand
ACATGATTCCACCTACCTGTTCGGGTTGCCCTTTAGAAGGGCACCCAAGCTGTAAGCCTAAAAGAAATTAGGCTAATCGGGGAAAAGATAGAAGTAGATTAAATAATTTGCCTATCTTTTCCCTTTAAATTAAACATAATTAAAATAGTTTTATAATAATTTTATACTATGACAGATAATTTAATTAAAAAATTTAAAAAAGCTTTAGGTTTGGAAAACGAGATTATCAGCGTGAGCTTTGTTAAGAAATTGCCAATTTTACATAGACACTACCGCGACACAGCTTGTACCGCTTTAGCCAGAGCCTTACTAAAAAGGGAAAAAGTGTTTTTTGGTAATCAAGCCTTTGGTCAGCTTTGTTCGGGAGCTAAATATTTTTTTAAAACGGAAAGTATAAGCGACGATAAGGCTTGCTCGGTTTATGTCAAAGACGAGCAGGTTTTTGCTAAGCAAAAAGTTTGCCAAGATTTTTTAAAAAGTTTACCAAAATTTCCAGCTGATTTACAAAATAGATTTATTACGATTGAGCCACTTTTAGCTAAAAGCAAGCCTAGCGTGGTTGTGATGCTGGTTAATCCAGCTCAAGCTAGCCGTATTTTGGGCTTATTAAATTATAGAGTGTATCGACCAATAGTGATTTTACCCAACCAGCCCAGTTGCATAGCTATTTTTGCGCCACTTGCAACTGGTCAACCTCATTGTAATTTTATTGATTATTATGATCGCTATTATCAAGGAAAAATAAAAGGTCAAAAGATTTGGCCTGAAGAAAAGATGCTGATTTCCTTGACCGCCAAAGATTTTCGAGAAGTTTTGAATAATTTAGCCAAAAGCCCGCACGGCACTTTTCGCCCCACCCTAAAACCCCAAAAAGTAGACCCAATCTAATTTTCCACAGGGTGGCGTTGACTTTATTGTTATATTATATGAGTTTGCTACAGACCAGCCAATTTATTCAAAGAATGAATACTAAAAAATCCTCAACTACGAGGAAGGAGGTTGGTTTGAGCTTTTTAATGAAGATATAAAAAACGAAAATAAAATTTAAAAAACTGAGGCGAATCTCTTTCTGCGGAAGGAGGTTTTTTATTTTTACGATTGTAAAAATTACAGCTTTTTAATAATGTTATATTTTTTGTGCTTATTATTTTTTAGAAATCGAGAGAAGAGGTGATTAGATTGTGTAAGATAAAAGTTACTGATGCTGATGGCAAAATTTGGGATAAATCAAGGGATATTTTGATTATAGCCGAGGGCTTCGGATGTAAAAGATTCATTAATGGCAGTAAGTATGGTATAACTCTAGATTTTCCAAAGGGTTTAACTGATAAGGAGATTCCTTTGCTTCAGAAAAATTTAGGCAGGGGAGTTGAGGGGATTAGGGTTACCTTGATTCATGAAAAGGTTAACTCTAAAAATAAAAGGCGTTCATAGAGCGCCTTTTTACTTACTTTTGAGTTGTTTTATGCTGGATTTTTGGTATATTTAGAGTGGATTAAAAGATATTTTGGCCCTATCGTCTAATGGCTTAGGACGTCACTCTCTCACAGTGGAAATACGGGTTCGATTCCCGTTAGGGCCGCTGGATAATTAAAGATTTGAGATTTGGGGGGAAATTTGCTATGATTGATTTAATGCAGGACTTTAGTGATGAAAAATTAGTGAAGCTTTATCTTGGAGGCGATGAAAAGGCGTTGGAGTTTTTGGTATCGCGCTATTTACGAATAATATATACTTACGTTTTTAGAAATATTGGTGACGCTAAAGCGGCTGAAGATGTTACGCAAGAAGTGTTTGTGAAGGTTTGGAAAAACCTGAAAAAATTTAAGACAGAGAAGAGTTTTAAAACTTGGATTTTTACTATTGCAAAAAACACCTCGATTGATTTTTTGCGCAAAAAGAAAACCATACCGTTTTCAAAATTTGAGAATAAGCTTGGTGAAAATATTTTAACGGAAAAGCTGGTTGATCCAGAATCCAGAGCTGATGAGGTGGCTC
>JAPLWD010000074.1:9987-17364 GCA_026396775.1 Candidatus Gribaldobacteria bacterium | reverse complement strand
CATTAATTTTAAAGCTAAAACCATAGTCATGATAGCATCACGGCATTTAATTGGAAAAACAATCTCCCCACCATTAGAGCCCTCCCCACCAATCAAACTATTATTTTTCTCCATCGCCGTAACCACATTTACCTCTCCCACTTCCACCTCCAAAGTAACAGCTTGATATTTTTTAATCACATCCCTCACTAAGTAAGAAGTAACGTCGTTTGTTGGCACCACCTGCCCCTTGGTGCCATTTAAAATAGAATCACAAGTTAAGGCTAAAACATAATTACCCGAAACATTCGGCACTCCCATTTTTTGAGCAAAAACCGAATCAGGTGATAACACAATTTCCATTCTATCAGCATCACAATCAAAGCCAACCGCTAAATCAAAATCGCTAGTTTGCATCTTATTGGATAAATAACTTAATGATTCCACTTTTGGCTCAATTAAACGATTAAAAACCCCTGGAATTTGATTAACAATTTCAGCCGTAACACCCAACTCCTCAAAAAGTTGACTTAAAACAGCCAAGGCTGACCCGCCGTTGGGGTCGGCTAAAACTTTAAACTCGGCTTTTTTAATTTTATCTTGAGACTCTGCCCCAATTTTTTCCAAAAGATATTGCAAATAACCTGCTGTAGCCTCCAAGTTCCGGTCAATAATCTCCAAAGATGAATCTTTGGCGATAGGTTCATAGTCCGCTGAATTATGAACCGAAGCGATTAACCGATCAGCTTGCTCGGGGTACAAAATACAACCATCTTCTTTTAAAAGCTTCCAGCCATTGTACTTTGGTTCATTATGGCTAGCTGTAATATAAACGCCACCCTTAGCCCCAAATTTCACAATAGCGCATTCCGCCACTTGAACAGGCACTATCCCTAAGTCCAAAACCTTTCTCATCCCGTAATCCGCTAAAGCTTTTAACATCGCCTTTTTTAAGCTTAAGGTTGAAGGTCGAGTATCTCCAGCTATCACCAAAACATCCTTTTGACTAAAAAACAACCGAGCAAAACAAAAAGCATACTGGTAAGCCAACAGCTCGGTGATACTTTGATTGTAAATGCCCCGAATGCCCGAAAAGGTCTCCATTAAGTCTAGGTTTTTGGCGGTTTGATCTAACATATTTACAGTATAGGTTAAACCAATTGACTTTTCAACCCGAATCAGTAATATATAAATATATGCAAAAAGAGAAGTATTATTACGAATTAGCCTATTTAGTTAAGCCAGACCTGACTGAAGTTGAGTTAAAAGAGCTTACCGAAAAAGTAGAAGCTTTGTGCTCCAAAGAAAAGGCAATTTTAAAGTCAGAAACGGCCAAAAGAATTCGCCTAGCTTACCCTATTAAAAAACAAAAAGAGGCTTTTTTTGTTTTCGTTCACTTTCACGCTGAACCAGAAACAGTGATTAGTCTCAAAAAAGAATTAGCTGATTTCAACCAAATCATTCGGCTTTTAATTGTTAAAAAAAGAGTCGTCCCAGAGCCACCTGTACGGCTAACCCCCACTGAAGTGAAAACTCCTCAAGAAGAACAAAGCATTCAACAGCCAGTACAAGAGGAAACTACCGAACCCAAAGAAAAACCTAAGAAAGAAAAGAAAGTTAAGGAACCTGCCAAAAAGAAAGTTTCAATGGAAGAAATTGAAAAAGACCTAGACAAAATTTTAGGCGAATAATTTTAAGGCTTATGAATTTAAACAAGGTTTTCGTTTTAGGCAATGTCACCCGCGACCCAGAAAAAAAGGCTTTACCATCGGGTCAAGCGGTTGTCAATTTTAGTATCGCCACTAATCGTTTTTATAAAGATCAGGCAGGGCAAAAACAGCAAGACACCGAGTTTCATAATATCGTAATGTTTGGAAAACTAGCTGAAACAGCCTCTTTATACCTTAAACAAGGATCATTAATTTTAATTGAGGGGCGTTTAAAAACCAGAAATTGGCAAGATCAAGCCGGAGTAAAACATTACCGAACTGAAGTGGTGGCTGAAGGTATGCAGTTAGGCCCTAGAGGCAACGCAGGTGCAGGAGACAACAGTAATTTTGCCCCCAAAAACGCTTACCAATCTCAACCTAACAGAAACGCTTCTATTAAGGATGAAGAAATACCCATAATTGAAGAAGAAGCGGTTTTAGATAGTTTAAACGAACCCGAACAAGAAGAAATTGATGTTAAAAATATTCCGTTTTAATCAAAAGAAAAATTATGCATTGTTTTTATTGTCAAAAAAATACTCGAGAAATTGATTTCAAGGATGCTGGCACCCTAAGGCGTTTTACTTCGGCTATGGGCAAAATTAAGGGCCGAGAGAAAACTAATTTTTGCGCCTACCACCAACGCCAATTTGCCAACGCTATTAAAAGAGCTAGATTTTTAGCCCTACTTCCTTTCATTAAAGAGTAACTCTATTTTTTCTTTATTAAAAAAGCCTGGGTTTCACCCAGGCTTTTTATTTGTAATTTATGCAATCTCTTAGCTCACCTCTAAATTCTTTTCTAAAACTATTTTGCGAATCTCTCCCTCTGATTTTGGATTAGCCTTAAAAAATTCTTTGATTCCATCCAAGCCCTGCCCCATTTTTTGTTGCTCAAAATAATAGGTTAAACCGGTTTTTTTCACCACACCATATTTTAAAGCTAAAGCCAATAAATCAGCCGACTTAGAAATTCCTTCATTATAATAAATATCAAATTCAGCGGTTTTAAAAGGAGCGGCCACTTTGTTTTTAACTATTTGAGCTTTTACTCTAGATCCTATTACATTCTCCCCTTTTTTAATTTGAGCAATTCGTTTTAAATTAATTCTAACAGAAGAATAAAATTTCAAAGCCATCCCTCCTGGAGTAGTAGTAGGATCGCCAAAAAAAACGCCAATTTTCATCCGGGTTTGATTTAAAAAAACAATAATCGTATTGGTTCTAGCCACAATACTCGTCAGTTTACGCAAAGCTTGGCTCATTAAGCGAGCCTGCAAAGCAATGTGATGATCCCCGATTTCGCCCTCAATTTCAGCCTTGGGAGTTAAAGCCGCCACCGAGTCAACCACAATTATATCCACCGCTTTAGAACTAACCAAAGTTTCCACAATCTGCAAAGCTTGCTCACCAGAATCGGGTTGAGAAATCAATAAACCCTTCATATCCACGCCAATCTTACCTGCATACTCTGGATCCATCGCGTGTTCAGCATCCACATTCACATGGGTTACCGCATCTAGCTTCATAATCGCTCCCTCACCAAATCGTTGATTGATTTCAGCTAAAGCTTCGGCCAACCCCTCGGTTTTAACATCTTTTCTCTCCTCTTTATCAGTTTTTTTATTTTTTGGCATAGTTATTTAGTTTTATTTTTTGTTTTATTTTTTATTCAAACTCTATTTTGCTTGGGTCAACAAACTCATCTTCTGGCTCTTTAATCCTTATAACTGGCCTAGCCCCTCCGGCTATTAAAACATCTCTCGGCTTAGCCCCATCGCCCGGGCCCACAATGTTATTTTCCTCTAAAATATCTAGCAAGCGAGCGGCTCTAGCATACCCAATTTTCAAACGCCTTTGTAATAAAGAGGCGGATGCTTTTTGATATTCAATCACTATTTTTTTAGCTTCAGCATAAAGCGAATCTTCTCCAGCAGCATCCGTAAATTCTAAACTACCAACTCCCGGAATATCTTCGTTATCACTAGTGCCATCAGCTATTTCCTCGCCCCCAAAATCTGAATCAAAGTTATTTTCCTTTTCAATAAAATTAACTACTTTTTTAATTTCAGTTGAAGTGATATAACCTCCTTGAATTCTCTTGGGGCGAGAAAACTCTGAAGAAATATACAACATATCGCCTCTGCCCAACAATTTTTCCGATCCAGCTGTATCTAAAATTGTTCTAGAATCAATTTGACTAGCCACCTGAAAGGCAATCCTAGAAGTAATATTAGCTTTAATCAAACCTGTAATAACCTCTACCGAAGGCCGTTGCGTGGCCACAATCAAGTGAATACCAACCGCTCGAGCCAACTGACTTAATCTCACAATGGTAGCCTCCACTTCATGACCCTTAGCCATCATCAAGTCGGCCAATTCATCAATTACTAAAACGATATAGGGCATTACTTCTTGCTCTTCGCCCTTCTTGCCTTTATTTTCTATAATCGCTTTATTATAAGACATAATATCGCGAGCACCTGCTTCCTGCAAAACTTCAAAACGGCGATCCATCTCTCCCACCAACCAATTTAAAGCATTGGTGGCTTTTTGCGAATTCACAATCACGGGCGTTAACAAATGAGGTAGTTTACTATAAATCGGAAATTCAACTCTCTTGGGATCAATCAAAATCAGTCTTAAAAGCTTGGGTGAATTACGACAAACTAAACTAACAATTATAGAATTTAAACAAATAGACTTACCCGAACCCGTAGCTCCTGCCACCAATAAATGAGGCATCGCCCCCAAATCAACAAAAATAGACTTACCCATCACATCTCTCCCCACCGCTAAACACAAAGGATAAGGCGATTTTTGATAATCCGGCATAGAAAACAAGGTGCCTAATTTAACTGGCACTCTCACCTTATTGGGCATTTCAATGCCCACCAACGAACGCCCAGGAATAGGAGCTTCAATTCTAATTGGATGGGCGGCTAAAGCTAAAGCTAAATCATTATTTAAAGCCGTAATTTTAGCTAGTTTAACCCCGTCCGCTGGCTTAAAAGTATACTGGGTCACAGTGGGGCCAGTGTTAACCTCACCCATCTCAACTTC
Organism: Candidatus Gribaldobacteria bacterium; assembly: GCA_026396775.1. Taxonomy (GTDB): domain Bacteria; phylum Patescibacteriota; class Minisyncoccia; order Minisyncoccales; family CG1-02-41-26; genus JAPLWD01. The sequence continues at coordinate 12,614 of JAPLWD010000074.1, read as the reverse complement.
AATACCAAAGGTTTGCAAAGTCTTTTTAATCATTTGGGAACTGTAGTTAATATCACCGCTAGAAGGCTTTTCTTCGATGGTATCAAACAACTCCAAAGGCGGACGCTTATAATTACCTCCAAAATTTTTCGATAAATCTAAAGCCGCCTGGAAATTATTAGATTGCTCTTGCTTACCTTGAATCTCTTTGGCTTTAGCAGGTAAAACCAAGGGTTTAATTTCAAATTTCGGTTTCTCCTTAATTTCTTCTTTTTTAATCTCGGGCTTTTTGCTTTCTAACTGGTCTTTTTTACCAAAAATTTTATTTTTCGGTAAAAATTCCCACACAATCAATCCACCAATTACCACCAAGGCCGAAAAAACAATAATGGCCACGATATTGCCAAAATATTTAAAAAACGGCCAAGCCAACAAATAACCTAACCATCCCCCGCCCTTATCAGCTGTCATTAAAACGCTAAATAAACCAATAATTCCAAAGAGCAAAAGAACAACCGCCAACAAGGTAGGGGCAGTCACTCTTTTCTTTTGAGGCTTAAAAATTAAAATACCAGCTGTCAACATTAAAACAGGCAAAAAGTAAGCCCCCTTGCCCACCACCAATTTTAAAACTTTTAAAAGCAATTCACCTCCCGACCCAGCCCAGTTAAAAAAGGAAAGCACTAAAATTAAACCAATCAAAACCAAAACAATAATAACCACTCCTCGTCTCAACTTAGTGGTTAAAACCGGATACTTTATTTTCTCCTCACTCTCAACTGATTCCGATTTGGAAAACTTCTGCTGATTATTTTTTTTATTATTATTTTTACCCATTGCCCCAATTTTACCACAAAAAAATCTACAAACCAATTACTTAATGGTTCTCAAGGTATGCCTTTATTCTGCTTTTATCTTCATTTTCTTTTTCACCCTTGAAGTATATTTCAATAAATTCAGCCCCATTCATTTCTACAATTTGGTGGTTTTCGATGAAAGCATAAATAACCCTTAGGTCTTTTTTCTTCAAACTTTTACAAAAAAACCTAGCTTTAATAATGGATACATTGCCAACTTTTGTAATTACATTAAAATGCTTGCCAATCCCTAAGGGCGACTCACTTAAAATCTTTTTAAATTCAACCAAATCAGCATCCAGCGATTTAAACTTCTTCAACAATCTTTTAAAATCTTTTTGAAATTCTAGCGTGCCTTTAAAGTTCATCTTCGTAATTTCTAACTGAATGATCGTTATCACGGTAAAAAACCGTTTCGTAACTGATTTTTTCCCCCATTTTATGAACTCGCCAAGGGGTGTCTGAATGAGAATAATCACTCAATTCAGTGGCATTTTTCCAAGCCAAACGTGCCAAAACCTCATCAATATGCTGAATTTCTTGAGCCGACAAAATCTTTAAATTAACCAGTCGTCGAGGGAGATATTTTTTTTGCTCGTGTTGAAAATACCGGCTTTTAATTTTTTCTATTTCGCCTTTTTCCACCATTTCATCGGTTATTTTTTTAAATTCAACCGGTGTTGGGCCAAAATGGTTCTTAATATATTGAGCACCCGTTAATTGCTCCTCAAACTTTTCATAATAATCAAAATCGATAAAATAAAGTAATTTATAAATTGCTGTTTCTCCAATGTTCGGGCGAGCCCCAACTTTTTCTAAAAGATAAAGCAAAACTTCTTTAAATTTCTTCACATTGGCTTGGGGCATAATAATCCTCATCTCTGGCTCACCTATTTTGTCAATTTCTTTTTTAGACATTACCTGCTTCTCCAGCTCCACCTTGGGTGCTGGAATTTCCTTGCCCTCAATAAAATCATCGAAAACAATACCAAAAATATCCGCCAGTTTTTTAGCTTCAGTAATAGTTAAATCGCGTTTGCCTTGCTCTATTTGAACATAGGTTGGCCGAGAAACACCAATTTTCAAAGCCAAAAACTCCTGCGTCAGCCCCTGTTTTTGCCTTAATTGTAAAATAAATTTTCCAAGCATAATTTAAACTTAAATCTATACTCTAATCTTAACCTATGTAAAATATGTTGTCAATCACAATGTAAATCTTTAATACACTGAATAACCCATATATCGTTGTAAATAAAAATCCGCAAAGAGATATTAAGCTCTTTGCGGAGTATGTCACGTTCTTATAATGTCCCGATACACATAAGCGCTGGGGCGGACTGTTCTTTCTTGCGTCTCAAAATCAACCTTAATCAGCCCAAAGCGTGCCCCGAAGCCTTGATCCCATTCAAAGTTATCGAATGGCGTCCAATGATAATACCCCAAACAATTAACGCCCGACTTCATAGCTTCAGTCAGAGCTTCAATATGCCGTCGAATGAATTCTCCCCTTAAGCTATCGGTGGCATCAGCGATCCCGTTTTCGGTGATTATCAACGGAATATTGTAACCCTTTAATTCAAGCAACAACTTAGTTAGGCTTGGAGCGTTAATTTCCCAGCCGATATCGTTCCGTGGCCCTGGACCCCAAATACGCCACGGACGTAAAGCATCAAACAATAGACGCAGATAATAGTTGACACCGATAAAATCGTTTGTTGTATGCTCGATAATCCAACTGTTAACGATTTTATGAAGCACCCCAGCAATGGCTCTTTCATGAGCCCAGCCATG
>JAPLWD010000074.1:0-9917 GCA_026396775.1 Candidatus Gribaldobacteria bacterium | reverse complement strand
AAAGCTTTTGCCAATCTGCCTTTTTCACCAGGCGGTCTAATCCCGGCGATATAGGCACAGGCAATAAAGATCAGTGGCTCATTGATCGTGCACCAATAATCTACCTGGTCAGCCAACGCGTTGGTTGCTTCATCAACATACTTATAAAAAGGATTAAGCGATCCACAATCCCAACCGCCAATATTACCAAACCAGACAGGATTGGTAAAATGATGCAGTGTGACCTTTGGACTCATTGCTGCACTCTTCAGAATGGATAGCATTTTGCGATAATGCTCAATTACCGAATGGTTAATGACATCAATCCGTGGCATAATGCGACTCCACTCAATACTCATCCGATAAGCATTTGACCCGAGCTTTTGCAAAAGATCAATATCTTTCTTAAATTGTTCAAGATCCCAGTGATTGCATGCTGAGCCAGAAATGTCTTTACATCGACCCATTTTTTCCCATTCACTGAAATCGTTATAATTGTCACCCTCAACCTGATGAGCAGCCGTCGCAACTCCCCACAAAAAACCTTCCGGAAAAACACGTTTATTCATCAATCCTGCCTCCAATTATTATATATAATGTTCAAGAATAATCACGCACGTGCGAGAATAACTTAATAACTATAGCATATATTTTTATTATTGTCAATTATTTTTACATTATCATTTAAACCAAAAAGCCCCGATCGGGGCTTTTGTTGAAATTCTTCGCCTGCTGGCTCAGAATGACAGTGGGATGTATTTAATAATTCTTAATTCGGGACTCGGCGGTAGGTGGTGCCGGCGGGGATGAGGCGACCGATGATAACGTTTTCTTTTAAGCCTTCTAATTTGTCTTCCTTGCCTTCTAAAGAAGCCTTAATCAAAACTCTGGATGTCTCTTGGAACGAGGCGGCCGATAAGAAACTGTCCGAGGTTAAAGCCACCCGAGAAATCCCGAGCAAGCAAAAGTGGTCGCACTTTCGCTATCGGCTTTTTGTGTTTCTCTAAATCACGGTTAATGGCTTCTACTTCCAATTGTGAAACAATTTGGCCTGGTACCCATGGGCTATCACCCGAGTCCACAATTCTTCGACGAGAAAACATTTGCTTAATAATCAGCTCAATATGTTTATCGTTAATATTAATACCTTCAGCCGTGTAAATTCGCTGCACTTCTTTCAAGATATATTTTTGAGTATTGGCAATCCCAGTTGATTTAAACAATTTCTTTAAGTCTAAACTGCCTTGACATAAAGCTTGCCCTGCCACCACCAAATCTCCCTTTTTCACATAAATTTCAGTGTCAGGAGCCACTCGGTACTCCATAATATCCTCTTGTTTTTTGGCTTTAGCTGAAACTTTAGCAGTTTTAACAACCTTCGTTTCTTTGGCTTTAGGTTTTTTACCAGTCACTTCAATGATAATAATGCCTTTTTCAGCGTCAATGTCTTTCACTATGCCATCAGTTAAAGTTAAAGCTCCTTCACCCTTAGGATTTCTGGCTTCAAAAATTTCTTCAATTCGGGGTAAACCTCGAGTAATATCGCCCACTCCCGAAACACCTCCCATATGGAAAGTTCTCATTGTCAGCTGGGTGCCTGGCTCACCAATGGATTGAGCCGCTACCACACCCACCGCTTGCCCAATCGCCACCAATTTGTTGCGTCCCATATCCCAGCCATAACACATCTGACAAAGCTTTTTAGTACTTTTGCAAGTCAACGGGGTTCTCACTTTCATTCTTTCAATCCCCATCTCTTCTAACTTATTAGCCTTAGCCCAATCAACCACTTCGCCCTCTTTGATAATTACTTCCTTGGTTTGCGGGTCGCGAATAGTTTCTAAAGTTACTCGGCCAGAAATTTTAAAACGAAAATCCTGGCTAATCTCCTTAGCATCTGATCGCAAAACCTCCAAGCCTTTAGCGTCGCCACAATCCTCTTCGCCCACAATAATTTCGTGAGCTACATCCACCAATCTTCTGGTTAAATACCCTGAAGCCGAAGTTCGCAAAGCTGTATCAGCGGTGCCCTTTCTGGCTCCATGAGTAGAAATAAAATATTCTAAAACATCAAAACCTTCTTTAAAGCTATGCCTAATTGGCAATTCAATAATTCTACCAGTTGGTGAAGTCACCAAACCTTTCATTCCGGCCATTTGCACAGGTTGAGCCCACGAACCTCTTGACCCTGAATCAACAATCGCAAACACTGAACTATCTTTAGGTAGGGCTAAAGGCACTAATTTTTCAATCTTGGATTTTACGCCCTGCCAAATTCGAATTAACTCGGTTGATCGCTCTTTGCGAGATAAAAAGCCTTTTTTGTAATGACCTTCAATCTTTTCTACTTCTTCTTCAGCCTCCTTAATCAAGGCTGGTTTTTCTTTCGGAATAACCAAATCATCCATCCCCCAACTAATCCCTGATAAGGTGGCATACTCAAACCCCACCATCTTCACCTTGTCTAGGGTTTGATAAATCACATCGCAAATTCCATAGGTTTCAATCATTCGGCTTAGAATCCGAGATAATTTTTTAGAAGTTATTTGTTCGTTCACAAAAGGAAAATCAGCTGGCAAAGATTGGTTAAAAATCAATCGGCCACAAGTGGTTTCTATTAGTTTATCGGCTGTATCTATCTTTTCTAGTGGCAACTTAATTTTAGCCCTTAAATCTAATTCATTAGTTTGTTGAGCTAATAACACTTCTTCAAGATTGCCAAAAATTTTACCTTCTCCCAAAGCTCCCTCGCTAACCCCAGTTAAAAAGTAAGAACCCAAAATAATGTCTTTGTCGGGGGTAACAATGGGCAAACCATCAGCTGGCTTTAATAAATTTTTAACCGAAAGCATTAAATTCTGCGCTTCCTCTTGAGCATCATCGGAAAGCGGTAAATGCACTTCGGCGTTAAAGGCTCGGCAAGATAAAGGATGAAGCTTGATAGCCTCTCCTTCAATTAACCGAGGTTCAAAAGCTTGAATACCTAAGCGGTGTAAAGTAGGAGCTCGGTTTAGCAAAACAGCTTTGGTGGCTACAATTTCTTCTAAAGCTTCCCAAACTTCATCGATGCCTTCTTCAATCAAGCGCGTGGCTCCTCGGATATTATAGGCTAACTCTCTTTCTAATAATTTTTTGATCACAAATGGTCTGAACAACTCCAAGGCCATAATTTTTGGTAAACCGCATTGATAAAGTTGCAACTCTGGCCCAGGCGCAATCACCGATCTACCCGAATAATCGACTCTTTTACCCAATAAATTCCTTCTAAAGCGTCCTTGCTTGCCACTTAAAATATCAGCCAAAGACTTTAAAAGTCTTTTACCCCCCGTGGTCGCTGTAACCATTTGGCTTTTACGCATTCTATTATCCAATAAAGCGTCCACGGCTTCTTGCAACATTCTTTTTTCATTTCGCACAATTACTTCCGGAGCTGAAATTTCTAACAAATACTTTAAACGATTATTACGGTTAATAACTCGGCGATATAAATCATTTAAATCCGAAGAAGCATATCGGCCTCCATCTAACTGTACCATTGGGCGTAAGTCGGGAGGTAAAACTGGTAAAACCTCTAGCAACATCCATTCTGGTCTTAACCCCGCTCTAATCATTCCTTCAAATAATCTTAAACGAGCAATCATCTTTTTTCTTTTAATCCCTGTTTCTTTAAGTAAATCTTCTTTAGCTTTTTCAACTTCTTTTTTTAAATCAATTTTCTCAAAAATTTGCTTTAAAGTTTCACCACCCGTCCCAGCCTCAAAAATTTCACCATATTTTAAAGCATATTCCCGATATTCAGCTTCGGTTAAAAGTGCTAAAACTTCTAAGCTAGACAGCTCCTCTTTTCTTCTTAATAGTAAAACTTTTAATTTTTCCTCTTCTTGTTTTTTCTCTTTGGCGGTAGTTGTTTTAGCGTGAATTCCTTTAGTTTTCTGCTTAAATTCATCATCAATTTCCGAAGCCAATTGTTTTTTAGCTCCTTCATCAACTGAAGTAATAATATAGGCCGCAAAATAAAGCACTTTTTCTAACTTTTGAGCTGGCAAATCTAAAACCATCCCAATTCTAGAAGGTACTCCCCTTAAATACCAAATATGGCTAACCGGTGTAGCTAGCTTAATGTGGCCCATTCTTTCTCGTCTCACCGAGCTAACCGTTACTTCCACCCCGCATCTATCACAAAGAATTCCCTTAAACCGAATACCCTTATACTTACTGCAATAGCATTCAAAATCCTTGCTTGGACCAAAAATCTTTTCATCAAAAAGCCCGTCCTTTTCAGGTCGTTGAGTTCGGTAATTGATAGTTTCGGGTCTTTTCACCTCGCCAAAAGACCACTCTAAAATATTGTCGGGCGAAGCTAACTTAACGCGAATTGATTTTAGGTCTGCTACTTTCATATAATTTTTTAGTTAAAATTAAGTGTAAAAATTAGTCTTTACTTTTATCTAAGGAGTCCTCCTCTAAAAGAGGAACCCCTTTAACCTCAATATTCAAACCTAAAGATTTTAATTCCGAAATCAATAAATTAAAGGAAGCAGGTAAGTTAGGCTTTTTAATCTGTTCCCCTTTTAAAATAGACTCATAGGTGGTAGCTCGTCCGGCCACATCATCGGATTTAATTGTCAACATTTCTTGCAAAATATGGCTGGCTCCATAGCCCTCCAAAGCCCAAACTTCCATCTCTCCAAACCGCTGTCCACCAAATTGAGCCTTACCACCCAAGGGCTGTTGAGTAATTAAAGAATAAGGACCAATTGATCGCATATGGATTTTATCTTCCACCATATGGATTAATTTTAACATATAGATCCAACCCACCGTTATCTTGCGAGGAAAAGGCTCACTCGTTTTACCATCATACAAAGTTACTTGACCCGATTCAGGCAAGCCAGCCGCTCTTAATTCTTGTTTAATATCATCTTCGTTGGCCCCCAAAAGCGAAGGGGAAACAGCCAGGTACCCTAGTTCTTTAGCCGCCCAACCTAAATGAGTTTCTAAAATCTGGCCAATGTTCATTCTAGAGATTACGCCCAAAGGATTTAAAATGATATCCACCGGTGTTCCATCTTCCATATAAGGCATTTCGGCCTCGGGCAAAACCATTGAAACTATCCCCTTGTTGCCATGACGCCCTGCCAACTTATCTCCCACTTTAATTTTTCTAATTTGAGCTATCTCAACTTTAATTCTTTTAATCACCCCCGGCTCTAATTTATCGCCTCGTTGTCTGGAAAACTCTTTCACTTTAATCACTCTGCCCTTTCATCTTTTATTTTATTCAGCCGTTAAGGCTTTTTCACCTTTGGGTGAAATTTTACCTACCAAAATATCATTCGGGCCAACTTCAGCACCAATTCGCACTACCCCTTTTTCATCTAAGTCTTTCAGTTTATCTTCCGAAACATTCGGGATATCGCAAGTTGTCATTTCTGGCCCCAGCTTGGTATCTCTAACATCACAAATAAAGTCTTCAATATGAATAGAAGTGAAAACATCTTCCTTAGCCAATCTTTCCGATAAAACAATGGCATCTTCGTAGTTACCTCCTCTCCAAGGCAAAAACGCCACAAAAATATTACGCCCCAAAGCCAAACGCCCTTTGTCTATGGCAGTGCCATCAGCCAAAACATCGCCCTTTTTAACCTTTTGCCCCTTAAAAACCACGGGTCTTTGATGGGTGGCTGTATATTGATTGCGTTGTTTAAAATTTCTTAATTCAAACGAAACAACTTCTTTTTTAGTTTTTAATTTAATGTGGCTAGCATCTACCTCGGTAATTTCACCATCTTCGGTGGCTATCGCCTCCTCACCCGAATCCAAAGCCACATTTCTTTCAGTACCAGTGCCAACTAATGGAGCCTCGGGAATAACCAAGGGCACGGCTTGTCGTTGCATATTTGAACCCATTAAAGCTCTGTTGGCATCGTCATTCTGTAAAAAAGGGATTAAAGAAGTCGCCACCGATAAAGGTTGTTTAGACGAAACATCAATATAATCAACTTCCTTTTTATTAACTAGAACTGGATCGCCTTTTTTACGAGCGTCAATTTCGTCATTTTTAATCTGCCCATTCTTATCCAAAAGCACACCAGCATGAGTAATGTTGTGGCGTTCTTCTTGACCAGCAGTTAAATAGAAAACATCGTCGGTAACTTTGCCATTGTCAATTTTAAAATAAGGGCTTTCTAAAAAGCCGAACTTGTTAACCAAAGCAAAGCTGGCTAAGTGATTGATCAGGCCGACATTTTGTCCTTCTGGAGTTTGAATGGGGCAAATTCGGCCGTAATGTGAAGGTTGCACATCTCTTACTTCAAAACCCGCTCTCTCTCGAGTTAAACCACCAGGACCCGTAGCCGTTAACCTTCTTTTATGCTCAACTTCTGATAAAGGATTTTCAGCATCCATAAATTGCGAAAATTGCGAAGAAGCAAAAAACTCCTGCACCACTGCCATAACAGGGCGAGGATTAATTAATTGCGATGGAGTTAAAGTGGCTGAATCCAAAGTGGACATTCTGTCTTTCACCATTCTTTCCATTCGCATTAAGCCCACTCTCACTCTAGCTGCGCAAAGTTCAGATAAATTACGCACTCTGCGATTGCCCAAGTGATCAATTTGATCAGACTTGCCTTCGGGATCATTATTTAAACGAATAATTTCCTTAAGTGTTTCTAAAATATCTTCCACCGACAAAACTCTTTCCTCTTTTGTGATATCAGTTTCATTCTTTTTCTTCTGAAGAGCCTCTTTTCTCTCTTTTAAAAAAGGAAGTCTTTCCCACATTTTCCATCTGCCCACCTTGCTAATATCATAGCGTTGAAAATTACAAAACATATTTAAAACCAACTCCTTGGCAGCATCTGGGCTAACCATATCGCCTGGTCTTAATTTTTTGTAGATCTCCACAAAAGCTTCCGATTGAGTGGTACTGGAATCACGCGATAAGGTTTTTTCAAGATAAATAGTTTCACCCTTATCCACCTCTTTAAATTCTTTTTTAATATCATCGGTAGCCGTTAAACCAAAGGCTCTTAATAAAGTGGTGGCTGCCACTTTGCGTTGACGATTAATTTTAACGCCAATAAAACCAGAAATATCAGTTTCAAATTCTAACCAAGCCCCTCTAGTTGGGATAACCTTGGCGCCAAAATAATTGCGCCCCTGAAAACTGCGCATTGTAAAAAATACTCCTGGAGAGCGAATTAATTGCGGAATAACTACTCTTTCCACCCCATTGATAATAAAAATTCCGTGTTCGGTCATTAGCGGAAAGTCAGCCAAAAACACCTCTTGCTCCTTGATTTCGTCAGTTTTTAAATTTTTCAAAGCAAACTTAACCCTTAAAGAGGACTCAAAAGAATCATCGTTTTCCTTAGCCGAATAACCATCTTTATATTTTGGCTTTTCCAAACGAAAATCCACAAAGTCTAAAGAGAATTGGTGGTTAGTATAATCCTTAATTGGAAAAATCTCCTGAAAGACCTCCCTTAAATCTCTATCCCAAAGCTGATCCCAAGCGTCCTTTTGCATCTGCAAAAGATAGGGCATATGAAAAGAGATTTGCGATTTGGAGAAGCTTTTAACTTGCTGCATAATTTTTTTGGTTTACAGCCAGAAGCAAAGCCATTTTACAAAAAGATTCCTTTAATGCCAAGTATTAAAGGATGGCGAAAACAAAACTTCCCCTCCGGCCGAAGGGCTAATGTTTTTGGTTAAAAAGTTGAATTAGAGAAAATTGTAATTAGTTTTAAAAACAAACTAAAAACTTGAGAATACTTTCTCATTTATTTTGAATATGCTTCCATACTTACATACTCCCCAAAAAATGTCAACACTTTTTATTTTTCTGGTTGTCATTGCAAGGAACAAAGCAATCTCTACAAGCTTGTACGAGGTCTGCCCTCTTGTCATTGCGAGGAGGTCGCCCAGCAGGGCGATCAACGAAGCAATCTCTACAAATACTCTCGTACATTTTTACAGAGAAATTTCAATAATTTTTTGATTTGACGCTAGCCCCGATTTAATCTCAATCTGACTTTGAGTAACTTTAAAATACTTCGCTAAAATTTTAACCACCGCCCGATTAGCCTTACCCTCTTGAGCAAGAGCCTTCACAAAAACCCTAAAATGATTCACATCAATTTTTTCCACCACCTCTTCCTTAGCCCCAACCTTAACCCTCACAAAAATTTTCATAGATAGTTTAATATATCATTAAATATCTCCTAATAACACAAACCCCGCCAATTAGGCGGGGGTTGCTTTATGGGAGATCGACGGGATTTGCACCAGCTTTGAGAACTCCACAGGTTCTAGTGCTGCTATTACACTACGACCTCCATTATCATCAAGTTTAACCTTATGATGATGCACTAAATGATGACAATTAGAACATAACCAAGTTAAATTTTTCAACTTATTATTTTTTTTATTTTGATCAATATAATGAACTGCAAGCACCCTAAAATCAATATTTTTACATAATCTACAAAACGGCTTCACATTGTTCCGCAAAAGAAAATCCTGATGCTTTATACTTTCTCCGTTTTTCCAATTTGGGTGTTTATCTCCAGAAAAGAAATGGTTCCTCCATAATGTTTGATGTGACTTACAACAAAAAAACTTTTGACTCTTAGAATGCTCTAATTTTTTAGGCTGCCTCCATATTTCCTTACTACAAATTTCACATTTTACAAACTTTCCCTTTTTATAAGACTTATATTGACATACAGAAGAGCAAAAAATTCCCCATCCCCTTTTAATGGCCGAAGGTTTTACATGGAACTCCTTTTCACAAAACTTACAAGAAGAGTAAGACATGTTGATATTATAACAAAAATTTTATATGCATGTCAACACGCCAACTTAACCCACAGGGAGTAGTGCTACCATTACACCCTAATTTTTTCTTTTCTATCTCCATTGTACGCAAGGCAAGCAGTTGCCTTGCTCCGGGTTAACAATTCGCTCCATATTCACTCCGCTCGTTGTGTCCCCGGGAGGAATCGAACCCCCATTTAAACTTTAGAAGAGTCTCGTTCTGTCCGTTGAACTACGGGGACTAAAAACAGGCTCACTATAACAAAAATAAGGGGTTAGAGCAACCCCAAAGATCCAAAAAGCCTCTAATCTAAGGGCTTTCGGCTGTCGAAGAGCTTATTTGATTAATTGAGCTAGTAGTAATCTTTAAACTAGATGATGCAGATGAGTTAACTAAACGATTGTCCCCAAAACTAAAATAGTCCGGATAAGTTTTAGTTTCAATGATTTTAATATTTGCTTCTCTCTTTTGCCATTCATTTGAAATTTTGGTTAATAAATTTCTATCAATCTTAACTATGTTAGAAGCAGCAACATTCTTAGTGTCTAAAGACAAATAATATTTAGAATACAAAAACCAACATAAGTAAGCATCTAAAATTAAAAGCCCAAGCAAAATTAAAGTTGGGTGTCGATTAATCCACCCAAAAGCTCCCTTAATTTTATCCCCTGTTTTAAAATTATTAAAATCTTTTAACTTAGCCATAAAATTATTTTACCACAACGCTAGGTGAAGTTTCGGGATAAGCAAAAACACTGATGCTCAAACTTAAAGCCACAATACTCTCTTTGGGTTTAGGCTGATCAACATCTGGGGATTCCCCCTCTAAATCCATCAGTTTAATTTCTAAAAACCAAGGACCATTTTCTAGCTGTTCCAAAAAGCGTAAACTGTCGCTTATCGCTCCTCTAGCATTCACTTGAAAATCTAAAGTCGACAAAGTATCTTTTTTCTTTTTATCGCTAGCCCCTAGCCCCATACTATTGATTGTCACACTCAAATTGTTTTGCCGTCCCAAATTTTCTAAATACTCAATAAAATTCAAAGGAACTTCTTGATCGGCAAAACCTTTCTCAATTTTTTGGAATTGCCCAGTGTACAAATTATAATTTTT
>JAPLWD010000086.1 GCA_026396775.1 Candidatus Gribaldobacteria bacterium | reverse complement strand
TTTTTTTCAATTTAATTTGAAAAAAGAGTATTCATTAGGTAGAATAAGCTTAAGCATTCAGAAGGCGCAAGAGATAAAAGATGTCATAACTAAGACTAATGTTAGTTGTAAAATGGCTTTAGAGAATTTATTTTTAAATTTATAAATTAATTAAGTTAAAATAATATGGAGTATCAAGAAATTATTAAAAATTTAAAACCTGAGCTTGAAAAGGCGACGGTTGATTTTAGGGAGGAGTTGATGAAAATTAGAGCCAGCCGATTGTCGCCGGCCTTGATTGAAGACTTAAAAGTTGAGTGTTTTGGCTCGGTGTGCCCGCTGAAACAATTGGGGGCTATTTCGGCGTCTTCGGTTAAGGAAGTTATGGTTCAGTTGTGGGATAAAAGTTATGTGGAGGGTGTGATGAGGGCTTTAGAGCAAGGTGATTGGGGATTTGGGGTTAGAGCGGATGATAACAAAATATATTTAACCGCCCCCGCTTTAACTGAGGATACTCGTAAAAATTTAATTAAAGTTTTAAATCAAAAAAAAGAAGAAACTTTACAAGTGGCCAGAAGATTACGCGATAAATTTTGGAATCAATTACAAGATGGTTTTCGGTTGGGAACGGTTCGAGAGGATGATAAATTTAAGGGCCGAGATAAATTAGATGAACTAATTAAAGAGTGGCGTGAAAAAATTGAGCAATTAGCTGAGAATAAAGAGACAGAAATTATAGGATAAATTATATGATTTTAACAATTATTATTATCGTTTTGACGCTCGTTGTTTTAATGGCTTTGCACGAGCTAGGCCATTTTGCTTTTGCGAAGTGGTTTAAAATTCCAGTGGAGGAATTTGGCATTGGCTATCCGCCTAAAATTATCGGAAAAAAAATAGGGGAAACTTTCTATTCAATTAACTGGTTACCCTTTGGCGCCTTTGTGAAAATTTTAGGTGAAGATAATGATACTGACAATCCTAATAGCTTTGCCAAGCAAAAAATGTGGAAAAGAGCCTTGGTTTTGTTTGGGGGAGTGTTTTCTTTTTGGGTGATTGCGGTGATTTTGTTTTCTTTGATTTTAGGGGTTTGGGGTTTACCTGCTCAAGTAGAAGATAGCCAAGACAATCCTCAGGCTCGGGTTTTAATCAGCTTGGTTGAACCTAAATCGCCAGCCGAATTGGCCGGTTTAATGCCTTATGATGCTATTTTAGCTGTTAAGGATATTCAAAACGTTACACAAGAAATTAACAAGGCTCAGCAAGTGATTGATTTTACTAAACAGCATCAGGGGCAAAAAATTACTTTAACCATTGCTCGCAATGGGCAAAATCAAGAAATTGTTGTAACCCCGCGAGTAATTACGGCTGAAAATCAAGGCGCTATAGGGATTGGGTTAGTAAGAGCGGTAATGATGAAATCAGCTTGGTATAGAGCACCTTATGATGGGCTTTTATTAACTGTGCAACAAACAAGAATGATTGCGGTTACCACGGTGGGAGCAATTGCTAGTTTAATTAAGGGGGAAAAGGTATTGGGTTTGAAATTATCTGGCCCAATTGGAGTTGGTTCGATTATGGCACAGGCTTTGGGCAGTGGAATAGGAGTTTATTTAACCTATGTAATTGCGATTACCATTTGGATGGCTTTATTTAACTTGTTGCCCATTCCGGCCTTAGATGGCGGACGCTTGCTTTTTCTGTTAATAGAGGCTATAAGAAGAAAACCAATGACCGCTAAGGTAGAACAAACCATCACTGGAATCTTTTTTCTGCTTTTGATAGGCTTAATGGCCATTGTAACCATTAAAGATGTGGTGGGATTGTTTATAAAATAAATATGCTAGTTGGTATAATATCAGATACGCACGACAACCTAAGACATTTAGATAAAGCGGTTTCTATTTTTAACCAAAGAAAGATTGGAATGCTTCTACATTGCGGGGATTGGAATATGCCCTTTACTTTAGCCATGTACAGTTTTTTGAATTGCCCTGTGAAAGGAGTTTTGGGTAATGGGGACGCTGATATTCAGCAATTTTTATGGCAAAAGGAAGTAAAGTTTAAAGATGTAGATGCTGAAATTAGCTCTAGGTTTCTGGATATAACTTTAGGTGGGAAGAGATTTGCGGTGTTTCATGGCAATATGGACAATCTGAACAATTTAATTTTAGAGAGCGGGCTTTATGATGTTTTTTGTTGTGGACATACCCATAAACCAAAGATAGAAAGGGTAAACAAAACCCTTATTATCAACCCTGGGTCACTAGTTGGAGTTTATCTGCCAGAGAGTAGGCAAGATAGGGTTACCGTGGCTCTATATGACACAGAGAAAGACGAAGCGGAAATAATTGATTTAGAAATATAAATTATGCTGAATAAAATTTTATCTTATTTTAATGATGATATTGCAATTGACTTAGGAACCGCCAATTCTTTAGTTTATGTGCGAGGCAAGGGCATTGTAATTAACGAGCCATCTATTGTGGCAGTGAATCAAAAAACTGGCCAGATTTTGGCGGTGGGAGAAGAGGCTAAAATGATGGTGGGTAGAACCCCGCCTCATATCAGGGCTGTTCGGTCTTTGGTGCGAGGGGTGGCTTCGGATTTTGAGGTGACTGAGCAAATGTTAAAATACTTTATTGATAAGGCACATAAAAAGCGTTTAATTTCTTTAGCTTGGCCGAGAATTATTATTGGTGTGCCCTGCCGAGCCACCGAGGTGGAAAAAAAGGCGGTGGAGGATGCCGCTAAGAATGCGGGAGCGAGAGAAGTATTTTTAATTGAAGAGCCCGTGGCCGCTGCCATTGGAGCCAGGTTGCCAATTCAAGAGGCTAAGGGTAGTTTTTTAATTGATATGGGCGGAGGCACTACTGAAATTGCCGTAATCTCTTTGGGAGGTATTGTGACGTCTACCAGCTTAACCGTGGCAGGGGATAAGTTTTCAGAAGATATTATTCAATATATTCAACAGAGGTATAAGCTTTTAATTGGAGAAAGATCGGCTGAAGAAATTAAAATTACCATTGGGCAAGCGATGCCGTCTAAAGAAATTAAGGAAGCGACTTTGAGGGGTCGGAATTTAATCAGTGGGTTGCCAGAACAAATTGTAGTTAACTCGGAAGATGTTAGGAAGGCTTTAGAAAAATCACTGGGCCTGATTGTTGAAGCGATTAAGGCTACCATTGAAAATACTCCGCCGGAACTTTTGGCGGATATTATGAGTAATGGCATTTATCTTTCGGGCGGAGGAGCTTTGTTAAAAGGTTTTGATAGTTTGTTAGCTGCTGAAACTAAAATGAAAGTTAATGTGGTGGAAGATCCTTTAACGGCGGTGGCTCGAGGTGGGGGAGTGGTGCTGGAACAAATTGAAGCCTATAAGTCAATTCTTTTGGGCCCAGATTCAAGCTCGTCGCCACATTAGGAGGAATTACGAATTATGAATTACGAGTTAAGAGATAAAAAGTATGATTAGTCGGGAAATGGTTCAAAAAATAGCGGGGTTGGCTCGATTGGAGCTAACTGATAGTGAAATAGAGAAAATGCAAAAAGATTTGGCTGAAATTTTAGGCTATGTTGATGCTTTAAATGAAGTGGATGTAACCAACATTAAACCAACCAGTCATTCCTTGCCGGTTTTTAATGTGATGAGGGCAGATGTGGCTGAAGAAATCGGGCAAGGCGAACTTGATAATTTATTAAATCAAGCCCCCGAAACAGAAAACAACTATTACAAAGTCAAAGAAATTTTAACTAATTAAATGGAATTCAAAAAGTATAAACAAAATAATTATGCGTATATTGATGGTCAGAATTTAAACCTTGGCATTAAAAGTTTGGGTTGGAAATTAAGCTACACTCGTTTTAGAAAATATCTTGCAGAAAAATATTCAGTCACTACGGCGTATTATTTCATCGGCTATATACCTGGCAATCAGCCACTTTACTCAATGTTGCAAAAAGCTGGATATGTATTGGTATTTAAGCCAACTATTCCAGATAACGACGGAAATATAAAAGGTAACATAGATGCTGATCTTGTTTTGCAGGCAATGATTGATTTTTCTAACTACGATAATGCAGTTATTGTTTCAAGCGATGGTGATTTTTATTCTTTGGTAAAGTATCTTTACCAAAATGACAAATTATGCTTTGTGATGAGTCCGTATATAAAAACCTGTTCAACTCTGTTGAAAAAAGAGGCAAAAGAGAAAATTGTATTTATGGATAATCTGCGTAAAAAGCTTGAGCATAAATAAAAAAGCACTGCCAAGGGACGAAACCCAAGGAAGTACTTTTTCGTATGTATGCCTAATGATAACAAAATAAAGAGAGTTTTGTCAAGGCTTAATAAAAAATTGGGATATGCGTTATGGATTTTAAACAATTAACAATTAAAGAGATGAAGGCGGGGTTGGTGGGGAAGAAATTTTCAGCTGTTGAGCTGTGTCAGTTTTACTTACAGCAAATTCAACAACAAGATGAAAAGATTGGTGCTTACTTACAAGTGAGTGGCGACTTGGCTTTACAGCAAGCTCAAAAAATTGACGGTTTAATTAAACAATCACTGGATATTGGCTTGTTAGGTGGAATTCCGGTGGCGATTAAAGATAATATGCTGGTTGAGGGGCTTAATTGTACTTGTGCCTCTAAAATTTTAGAAAACTATGTG
>JAPLWD010000116.1 GCA_026396775.1 Candidatus Gribaldobacteria bacterium | reverse complement strand
AAGCAAGGTACGCCAAAGAAATTGCTAAGTACCTTGGGACTAATCACACTGAAATGGATTGCACTCAAAAAGAAGCTTTGGAGATTGTGCCGAGTTTGCCCGAAATTTACGATGAACCTTTTGGTGATTCTTCGGCGGTACCCACTTTTTTGATTTCTAAATTGGCTCATTCCCAAGTAAAAGTTGTCTTATCGGGTGATGGAGGGGACGAGTTTTTTACTGGTTATGATAAATATTGGAACGTTAAAATGTTGCAAGCCTTAAGATTGTCCGCAAAGATGCCGGATATTTTGGGATCGTTGGTGGATAAAGTTTTGAGTTTTTCTTTGAATGATGGAGCTTATCGGGTGCGTAAATTTTCGCAAATGGCTCAACATCAAAATATTTTTGAACGCTTGGCAGATGTAGCCACTGGATTTTTATCAACTGAAATAGCTCAAATGGTTAAAGCTAAAAAGCGGAGTTTTATAGAGGACATTTTTAGGGAGACGCAAAAAGATTTATTGAAATTAGATTCTGTTTCTTTGTGGATGTATTTTGACGCTAAAACCTATTTACCCGAGGATATTTTAACTAAGGTTGATCGAGCCAGTATGTATAATGCTTTGGAGGCTAGAGAGCCGTTGTTGGATCATAAAATTTTAGAATTTGTGGCTCAATTACCAGTTAGTTGGAAATGTGATCAGACTTCGGGTAAGTATCTTTTGAAAGAAATTTTGAGAAAGTATTTGCCTCAAAAGTATTGGGATCGTCCTAAGCATGGGTTTTCTATCCCGATGCGAAAATGGCTTTTGCAGGACTTGCGTCCAATCGTGGAAGAGTCTTTAAGTGAAAAAGCCCTAAATGAGGTGGGGCTTCTTGATACGGAAAAAGTTTTAAAAGTTAAAAAATATTTTTACGAAAATAAAAACAGCAATCCCTATCGAATTTGGTACTTGCTGGTTTTTCAGATGTGGGCTAAACGCTGGCTTAGTTAGTTTGATTGTAAAAAGTAACTAGTTGAGAAAAGTAAAATTCATCGTTAAAATTATTTTGAATTTTTTGAGTCGCTTGCTGGCTCATTTTTTTTATGAGCAACGGGTTAGAGAATAGAGTTTCTAACCTTTTGTCTAAATCGTTGATGCTGTTGATTAGATAGCCATTCATCCCGTCTTGGATAATATCTCGAACCCCCTCGACGTTAAAGGAAATAACAGGTAGGCCTTGGGCTTGAGCCTCAATCAGGGTCATTGGGGATCCTTCTCTTTCAGTCAAAAATAAAAGCAGGTCGGCTGATTTAAGTTTTTCCAAAAGAATTTTTTGATCTACCCAAGTAGTTAAAGTAAGCTGATGAGGATAATCATTTTTGATTTTTTCTAAGACTGGATTGCTATTTTTTAAACCGATTATTTCTAGATTAAAATTAGGAAATTTTTTTAGAAGTTTGGAGATAGTTTCTAAATTTTCGGAACGATAGGTTATTTTAATTACCCTACCCGCTGTAATTGTTTTGAGTTTGTGAGTCTCTAAAAATCCCCAAGCATTTTTTGGTTTTATTCCGCTAAGAGGTACGCTGTTGGGAAAATAAATTATTTTTGAGGGATTAATTAGACGCCAAGTCTTAATCCTTTTTATTTCATCATAGTTTTGGATAAAAGCTAATTTGGCTAAGCTTAAAGAAAAACGCAAGCCAATTAAATAATGGAAAAAAGAATAAAGAAATCCCCGAGCTGTTTTACTAAAGCCACCGCCTCTAAAATGAACAAAAAATTCTCGTTTTTTGATTTTTAAAATTAGCCCCAAAAAATCGTTCATCCATAAATAATAGCTGTGGAGATGCCAAATGTTGGTTGTTTTTTTTGCCTGCTGAAAAACAGCCCTCATTAAGGGGAAAGAAAGCTCTAAGGGAAGAGGCAATTTAAGAGAAAGAGGGAAGAGTTTTACAATGAATCCATTTTTATGTTGAATTTCTTCATTTTTTTTCACTTTTTTGGAGATTGTCCAAAGTTCTTGTTGAAGGGGTATTTCGGGATATTTTTGGTGCCAAAAATGAGCCACTTTAACTAAAAAACGAGTTGAGTGGTGATCAAAATTATTGTAATCGCCCGACATAAAATCCTCTATGTTATGCGGTAGAATATGAATAATCTTAGCCATATACATTGTAATCGAACTAAGGGGGGCTTCGGAAAGTATTTTCAAGGCGACGCTCGCTCGCCCAGCAGGCTCGCTTCGCTCAGCCCTCGGCTTATTTTCCGCCTACTGGCGGAACCATGCAAATAAGCCTCGAGGTGCGCCTTGAAAATACTTTCCTTCGCCCCCTTCACTAATCTGTTTTTTTGAATATTTTTTCGATGTTGTTTCTATATTAGCTGGTTTTGGGATTATTTCAATTGCTAATTTAGGATTATTTTTGCCAAAAAATTTAAATTAAGATAAACTTAAAAAATGGTTAAAGAAATTGAAAAAATTAAGTTTGTTTTAAAAAATAGTTTCAGGGCTAAGCGAATTAGGATAGTTATTCACACCGATGGTAGAGTGGTGGTGGTTAAGCCTTGGGGAGCTAGTCGCAGTGAAGTTGAAAGGTTTGTGGCTCTTAAAACAAGTTGGATTGTGCGGAAAGTTTTATTTTTTAAAAATTTTAATCAAAAAAAGTTAATTCAAAACACCCCTGTCGACTCATTGAAGCATCGAGAGGTTGCCAGAGAACAGGTGGCTCAACGACTCGGTTATTTTAGCCAGTTTTACGGGTTTTATCCGAAAAAGTTTTCAATTAAAAATCAAAAAACCCGTTGGGGGAGTTGCTCCAGAAAGCAAAATCTCAATTTTAATTTTAGAATTGCTTTTTTGCCAAGGGAATTGGCCGATTATTTAATAGTGCACGAGTTGTGTCATTTAAAAGAGTTTAACCATTCAGCCAAATTTTGGGCGTTGGTAGCTTTAGCTACTCCAGGCTATAAGGAATTAAGTCAAAGGCTTAAAAAAGAAAGCTTAAGAAGTTGAAGCTCTAAGGGGTGGTTGTGTCGTGGTTGATAATATGGTAAGGATAAAATAGTAAGACGAATCCAATTACATTAAAATAAGGAGTACAAAAATGGAACATACAAGCGGTAGCGATGATTTAACTATAATATTGCCTCCAGGGGTAAAAGAGCAGTTACTACAGCGTTTCAGCGAGGAAAGTATAAGGGCAACTAGGAATGGGTATATTATTGAGGTAGATTGCCCACTGTGTAAGATATAGCATATTATGACTGGGTGCGGGGAGTGTCCATTCAAAAGATTTTATCAGGAAGGTAGTGGGGTAAAGGGCTGTATCTCTTGGCTATTTCAGGTGATAATTGATTTAGATAAACACTTTACTCCCAAAAGACTTGCTCTATTATTGGGACTCAATAGTCTTTCGTGGGATGATACGATAGATCTAGATGTTAGGTTTCTTTGTAGAGAGGTTACTAAGCTCGCCAAACTTCCAGGAGCGGGTTAATAGAAAATATTTGTAAATTATAGCTCTTATCCTTTGAAGCAGAGGATAAGAGTCTTTTTGTTCTAAGAGGTTTGAGTAGATATTTTTGCTTTGAGTGGGCTGAAATGTTAAAATAAAATATTATGAGTGGCGAAAAAAAAATTAAGGTGGCGCTAGTGTATTTGGGTCGCAAAGGGGGTGGGCCAGTGTATAGCTTGGAAATTGCTAAGCAGTTACAGCATAAAGCTGATTTAGCTTGCGTTATTTCAGCCCAAGTGGATAATTTAGCCAGCTGGCAAAAAGATGTTAAGGGAATAACCCTAGTAAAAACCTACACAAACTTTTTGGAGTTTAGCTTGTCTTTTCTGGATTTGCCGAGGTTTTTGGCTTTAAGGAGAAAGATTAAAGAGTTGAACCCAGATGTGCTTTATTTTCCGTTTTTTCATTTTTATTTGCCTTTAATTAGTTGGTGGTTTAAGGGAATCCCCCAAGTTTATACTGCCCACGACCCAGTTTTGCATTCGGGAGAGAAAAGTTCCTTAACGAGTGTTTTACAAAATAAACTAATTCAAAAGAGCCAGAGAGTGATTATTTTAAGTTCGGCTTTTAAAAAAGACATTCCTAAGTCAGCGGATAGGGTGGATGTTATTCCGCACGGTATTTTTGATTATTATCTAGAACAAGTTCAAGATCAATCTGAAAAACCCCACCCACCCACCTTATTGTTTTTTGGGCGGATTGTAGACTATAAGGGGCTAGATTTATTGCTAAAAGCCTTTCCAATAGTTCAAAAAGCTTTACCCCAAGCCTGTTTATTGATTGCTGGCAGTGGCAACCTTGAGCCATATCAAAACTTGCTAAAAGGGCAGAAAGGAATTATTTTAGAAAATAAGTGGATTGATGATCAAAATGTGGCTGGTTATTTTTTACAAAGTGATATTTTGGTTTGCCCCTATCGAGACGCTTCACAGTCAGGGGCTATTCCCGTCGCTTATGTTTTTAAAATGCCTGTAATCGCTACTAGAGTTGGTGGTTTGATTGAGCAGGTGGAAGATCAAAAAACCGGTATTTTAGTAGAAGGTGGAAATGTAGAGAAAATAGCTCAAGCCTGTATCCGATTGTTGCAAAACGAGGATCAAAGGAAGAGATTTGGGCAAGCTGGTTATCAAAAAGCCACCACTCAATGGAGTTGGGAAGGTATTAGCGATCAAGTTTTAACAAGTTTAAAAAAAGCAATGCGTAATTCTTAATTTGGAGTTGTTGAGGAAAGCGTTCTTCGAAAGATGAACGATACCCTAAAACATCGCGGGCCGGATGATGAAGGTTTTTTCTTAAACCAAGATAAAAGTGTTGGCTTGGCGCAAAAGCGTTTGTCTATTCTGGATTTATCTTCCCTTGGTCGTCAGCCAATGCAAGCTGAACATTGTTGGGTTACTTTTAATGGAGAAGTTTACAATTTTGACGAGATTAGATCCGAGCTTAAAGGTTGCGGATATAGTTTTTTGGGCGGATCGGATACAGAAGTAATCTTGAAAAGTTATTTGAAATGGGGGATTGAGTCGATTAAGCGGTTTCGGGGGATGTTTGCCTTTAGTCTTTGGGACGAAAAGCTTCAGAAGATGTTTTTAGTGCGGGACCGAGCAGGCATTAAACCCCTGTATTATTACTGGGATGGTCAGCTATTGGTTTTTGCTTCCGAGTTGAAAGCTATTTTACAACATCCCGAGGTTAAAAAAGAGCTTAATCTGGAAGCTTTGAGTCTATTTTTACAAATGGGTTGTGTGCCTGCTCCTTATTCAATTTTTCAGAATATTTCTAAGCTGGAGGCAGGACACTATTTAGTATTTGATAAGCTTCAGGGGGTTCAAAAACAAAAATACTGGGATGTGGCGAATTATTATTTAGAGAAGAACGAGACCCCAAGCTTGCTGGAGGCACAAGAGCGGTTAGAAGAAATTTTATTGGAAAGTTTTAAATTAAGGATGGTTTCGGATGTGGAGGTGGGGATGTTTTTAAGCGGGGGGATAGATTCTTCAACTGTGGCGAGTTTGTTAACTAAAAAGTTAGGGTTTTCTAACCTGAAAACCTTTACGATTGGTTTTGAGGAGAAGGGGTATAATGAGGCTGAATATGCTAAAAAAATAGCTCAACATTTAGGTACAGATCATCATGAGCTTTACTGTGCAACCAAGGATGCTGTAGATGTTATTCCGCAATTATCCGAAATTTATGATGAACCCTTTGGAGATAGTTCGGCTATTCCAACTTATTTGTTGGCTAAATTTGCGCGAAGCTTGGTCAAGGTTTCTTTATCAGCGGATGGGGGTGATGAAACCTTTGCTGGCTATGATCGCTATTGGGCGATTGATAAAATTTACAAACAATTTCAGCTTTACCCTAAAGGGGTTTTAAAAATGGGGGCTAAAGTTTTCAGAGGGTTGCCATTTAATAAAATATTTAATATTTACCAAGGGTTAGTTGGAGTTTCTACTGGGGCTACTAAATTAAGCAAACAACTGGGCAAGTTGCAAAGAAAGGCTGACCGGCTAGATAATTTAATGGCTCACCCTCAAGAAATAGTCTCTTTTTATCAGCTTTTGGGTTATGGATTTTGGAAATATCACGAGGTTAAGGAATTATTAATTGAGGGGAAAGCGACTGATGTTTTTAATTATC
>JAPLWD010000087.1:2731-12479 GCA_026396775.1 Candidatus Gribaldobacteria bacterium | reverse complement strand
TAATAGCTTAGCTATTATTCAGCAAAAAATTCAAATTCTGCTACCTGATTTTTCCTTTGACTTTGATATTTTAGTTAAACAAATCCTAAATGTAACAGCCAGCCACTTAGCCACTATTTTTTCCAGCCTAGGACAGATTTTAATCAGTTTAACTTTAGGTCTTTTAACTTTGTTTTATTGCTTTCGGGATGGCAAAAAATTAGAACAAAGCCTTATAACTTTAAGCCCATTAAAAAATCAACACGATAATGAAATTTTTAGCCAGTTAAAGGTAGCGGTTAATTCGGTAGTAAGAGGCTCACTCTTCAGCGCCCTTTTGCATGGAATTTTAATTGGTTTGGGTTTTAAAATTTTTGGGCTCTCTAGTGCAGCCCTATGGGGCATTGCTATTTTCTTCTTCACTTTAGTGCCTGGAATTGGCCTAGCGCTTATCTTAATCCCTGTTAGCTTATTTTTATTCTCCACCGGCAATAATTTAGCTGGAGCCGGAATCCTCATTTGGGGGGTAGCCATCAATCTTTGTATGGACTATTTAGTTACTCCACAAATTTTAAAAAGAGGGATGAATATCCATCCCCTCTTGGTGCTTCTGGCGGTTTTGGGAGGCTTAAGCGCCTTTGGGGCGGTGGGCATTTTAATCGGCCCAATCATTTTAAGCCTGTTAATCGTTTTGCTTAAAATTTACCCCGAACTAATTTCCCAATCCCAAGCCTAACATACACACAATTCAAACTAAAAAAGAAGGAGCTTCGCTCCTTCCTTTTTAGTTTTTTTGGTGATATTCTTTTTGGATATCTTGCTTCTCTTGAACCAACTGTTGATGTCGTAGCTTTAATTTTTCTGGCAAAGGTCTTTTTTGCTTAACTAAATAATCGTGAATTGCCTCCACCAAAGCATCCCCTGCCAAAACCGAGCAATGAATTTTAATGGGTGGCAATCCACCAAGCTCTTTTACTATTTCCTTGCGGTTAAAATCCAAAGCCTCATCTATAGTTTTGCCCTTAATCAAATCAGTCAACATACTTGAAGAGGCGATGGCCGACAAACAACCATAAGTTTCAAATTTAATATCCTTAATAATTTCTTGTTTTTGTTTGTTTTGCCCCACTTTAATATAAAGCTTCATCACATCACCGCAATTATGAAGACATAAACTATCTGATATGAACGAACTGCTCTTATCAACTTCTAAATTAAATACTTTTCCTGCATAATTAATTTTGTTAACTTTAGTGATTGGGAAAAAAGCATATTGACCATCTACCCAACTATGAATATTGACCCTCTTTGCTGGAATGTCAAAATTTTCACCCAAAATACTAGACATTCTCTTTAAGTACTCAATTTCGCCTATATGGATCCTGAATGCTTTTTGATGTTTTACTCCCTTTGAATCAATTTTTTCTTGCTCGCAATAAATGGAAGGGACTATACTTTGACGCAGAAGTAAAATTTTTAGTTGATTGATCAAATTAACAGAGATGGAAACAAATTCAGCCCTGGCACCTTTTTTGACTAAATTTATATAACCATCGCCTCGCCAAAGACCTTTAATAAGCTCTTTTTGCTTTTCAACCGGCAACCAAAGCATAAAATCAGGAATCTTCTTATTTTTCGCCCCTTTGCCAAAATATTCTTTGAATATTTGAACTAAAAAAATACTATTAAAATAAATATAGGAAACATTCTTCTTTGGCCGGCGAGCAAATTTAGCCTCTAACCCAAAAATATTTTTAACAATTCTCGCAACATCCTTAATATAATGTTCCTCGTTAGAATTAAAGGAAAAACCCACCTGCATATTAGAGACAATGTCCCCTATATACCCCTCAGACAAATAGTAGCCAGCCAATCTTAAAAAGTCCTTATTAATAGGGATAATACTCGGAATATTTATACTTTTGAAATCATAATACGATTTTTTAAAAGTAAATTTTACATCATTGATATCTTTTATAAAATTCGGAGTAGGATAAGCCAATAAATCTCCTTTTTCCAAATTCCCTGCGTGATGCCAAGAAAGTTGATTAAAAATCCTTTTTTTATTAATAAAATATGCGAACTTCCTTTCGTTGGGAAGTTTTAATGCAAATACTAGATGATCTTCAGTCACTAAATTCTTACCTAACTTACCCTGTATTTCTATTAAACCATTAGAACAATATTCTCTTACGACCCTCTTAACTGTATGATATAGACCATCATGCGACAAAACTGTATCGCCAACTTTAAAGTCTTTTATCTCTTTCATTCCAACTTCACTATGTAAAATAGTTGAATCTTCCAAACAAACCATATTGCCCACCTGGCCAATACCATCTGGGTTTTTCATTTTGCCATAGTTATGAGGCTTATTAAAATGTTTTAAAACTTCTTTTGAATAAGAAAAAGCCATAATAATTTTATTTAAAGGGTGAAATTGCTCGCAATCTCTTAATAATGTTTGGCAGAACTTTCAAAACAGAGTCAATTTCTTTCTCGGTGGTAGTTTTTCCCAAAGTAAAACGAATTGACCCATGAGCCTTTTGATGTGACAGCCCTATGGCCATTAAAACATGACTAGGATCTAAACTGCCCGAAGCGCAAGCCGAACCAGTGGAAACACATATGCCCTCTTGGTCTAAAGCCATCAAGATACTTTCGCCCTCCACTCCCCCAAAACTGATATTCACATTGTTGGGCAATCTTTTCTCTCTGGATCCATTTAAACTTGTCCCTGAAATTTTCTGCAAAATCCCGTCCATTAACTTATCTCTTAAGCTTTTTATTTTTTCGCTATTCGTAATTCGTAATTCGTAATTATTAATTCCTTTTATTGCTTGTCCTAGCCCCACAATGCCTGCCACATTCTCTGTCCCACCCCTCAGGCCATTCTCTTGATGTCCACCTAAAATAATTGGCTCTAAATTTATTCCTTTTTTAACCAACAAAACGCCCACTCCCTTTGGTCCATAAATTTTATGACCAGAAAAAGTTAACAAATCCACTCCTAATTTTACAACATCACAATCCAAATAATTCACAGCCTGTACAGCATCAGTATGAAAAAATATTTTAGCTTTTCGTTGCTTTAACAAATTAGCAATTTCAGCAATAGGCTGAATTGTGCCAATTTCATTATTAGCATACATTACCGACACTAAAACGGTATTGAGCTTAATCAGTTTTTCTAACTCGGCTATTTTAACAATCCCCTGCTGGTCAACCGAGCAATAATCCACCTCCACACCTAACTTAGCTAACATTTTGAAAGGCTCCAAGACTGCTGGATGCTCAATGACCGAAGTAATGATATGGGGTTTTAAACCTCTTTTTTGGGTCGCTTTAACTATTCCAAAAATAGCTAAATTATTGGCCTCGGTAGCTGAACCACAAAAGGTAACTTCCGTAACTTGGCAATGCAAAAAATCCGCCACCTGTTGGCGAGCTTTTTCTATCGCTGATCGGGCAATTTGGCCAAAGCTATGCAAAGAAGAAGCATTGCCAAACTCAACTGTTTGATATAGCTCCATCGCCTTTTTAACCTCGTTATCCAAAGGCGTGGTAGCTGCATAATCAAGATAAACTTTTTTCATAGATATAAATACCTCCTTCACTTTCTCTAGGTTGCCAGTTTGGAAAAGGAAAAACAAACGCCACCACCTTGGCTCCAGGTTTTAACTCTCTTAAAAGCTTTTTTTCTAAACCTCGCATAATATAGGTGATTCCGTAAATAAACACCACATCGTAAGTAAAAAAATCGTGCCACCAAAAATTACCCCATAAACAAAATACTCTTTCGTTTAAACCTTCTTTTTTAGCTAGCTTTTTCGTTTTAGTCACCAAAAGAGGATTAATTTCTAAACCATAGGCCGTAGCTCCTCTTTTGGCTCCCTCCAACAAAATCCGCCCATCGCCCGAGCCGATATCAACCATTCTCTGTTGAGGCTTTAAATCAACCAGTTCAAAAGCCTTTTTAATTCTTTGATCGTTAGTGGGTACAAAAGGCGCCCCCCGCAAAACCGGTATCAATAGGGACAACATAAAAACCAATAAAACTAAATCCAAAATTAAATTAGCCACTGGTATAATTACACTTAAATCCATATTACCTTAATTAAAGATTGCCCCTAAGTTTTTCGGCTACTATAATTCGTTCAACCGCTAAAATATGGCTGGCTAGCCTTAGGCTACAATTTTCTTGTTGCCGTTTTTCCCAAACATTTTCAAAGGCCTTGGTAATTTTTTCTTCCAACTTTTTAAAAACCTTTTCCTCGGTCCAGTAATCATTGCCCGAGTTTTGCGCCCATTCAAAATAGCTCACAATTACTCCGCCACTATTAGCTAAAATGTCTGGCACAACTTCAATACCGCGCTGAAACAAAATTTCATCTGCTATTGCATCAGTAGGGTCGTTGGCCATTTCCAAAACCACCTTGGCTTTAATTTTTTCAGCATTTTTTTGATTGATTTGGCAACACACAGCTGCAGGAATTAAAATGTCGCAATTCAATTCCAAAAGCTCGGTATTCGAAATTTTTTCGGCTCCCTCAATTTCATCTGGTAAAAAGCCTTTATTAACTTGGCTATGAATAATATTTTTAATATCTAAGCCATTAGGATTATAAAAAGCACTCTTTTCGTCGCTAATCGCCACAATTTGATACCCCCATTCGTGTAAAATTTTAGCGATATTAGAGCCAACATTCCCAAAGCCCTGCACCACCACTTTAATTTTTTCAGCTTCCCAGCCTTTCAGCTTAGATAACTCCTTAACAATAAAACATCCGCCTAAAGCTGTCGCCACCACTCTGCCTTTGGATCCGCCCATCTCCAAGGGTTTACCGGTAATTACCGCTGGCGTAAATTGGCCTTTAATTTTAGAATATTCATCTACCATCCAAGCCATAATTTGCTCATTGGTATTCACATCTGGAGCAGGGATATCAATGGCCGGCCCAATAAAATTAGAGGTTTCCCTAATATACCCCCGCGATAATCTTTCTAGTTCATTTTTCGATAAAGTATAAGGATCAATTTCAATCCCGCCCTTGGCGCCCCCAAAAGGTAAATCCGCTAACGAGCACTTTAAAGCCATTAAAAAAGCTAATGTGCTTACCTCTTCTAAATCCACATGCTGATGAAACCGAATACCACCCTTTGTAGGACCTAAGGCATCGTTGTATTGCACCCGGTAGCCATTATAAAAAGCCATTTCACCTGAATCCTTTCTTAATGGAATAGTAAAAGTTAAAACTCTTTTAGGCTTTTGTAATAAAGCAATTTCAGCTGTGTTTAAAGACAGTTTGGCTGCCACTTTAGCCAAATGTTGATTACATTTAGTACAACACCGAGTGCAAGTTGTATCGCAAATATTCATATTTTTTCTATGTTAACGATATTATTATACCTTTTTTTAACCTTTTTACAACAAAAAATCGAGCCCCAGCCCGAAATATTTTCGATGAATGCTTTAACTTTTTTAAGGTTAAAGCATTCATCTTTTGTTTAGTTACCTATTGTGGATTAAATCTTTCCTGGACAGCACGCCTGGAAAAATCACTTCCCCCTTATAAGCTTAATTGATTTTCTGACATTTCTTGTCTCGAGCGGAATGCCTGGTCTTTCACCGTAATTTACCACCGGCTTTTCGCTATTAGTCTTTATAACGCCACCGATATTATCTTCTGTCCCGCTCTTTCGTTTGCCCATGCCTCTTCTCCTTTTCTTCCTTTCTTTTATCCCTTATTTTCTTATCTTCTTCAGCGATAACACGCCTAAGGACATAATCGTTGTTTCGTTGAATAACTCCACTAAGATTATGCCCCAACATTGATCGTAAATGTGCTCCCATTTTAAACCCTCATTAAAATGTTACTATGACTTAAGGAATAAACCCGAAAAAAAGAAGGCAGTTTCAAACTTTTTGACATCCCCAACTCCCCCATTTTTGATTACACACATTTCTGTGCGTAAAATAAAAAGATCGATCAATAACAACCTCAACTATTATTTTGCTCCCTCTCCCAAAAAAGTCAAGTGCTAACACAAAGCCACCTGAAATATTGAGTTTTAGTGAAGTTGGGTCTACAATAAAAATTGTTCTAATACTGCAAAATATGCTTGATAAAAAATCACTTGAAAAAATTCCAGTGCGAATTTTCCCCAACGACAGCCAAGCGCTCTCGCTGGAAATTGCTCGCTTAGTTGCCCAAAAAATCCAGCAAAACAACACGAATAACAAGAATACCGTGCTAGGTTTAGCAACCGGCCACACCCCGTTAGATGTGTACCGCGAGCTAGTTAGAATCCACCAAGAAGAAGGTTTAAGTTTTCAAAGGGTTATTACCTTTAACCTAGATGAATATTGCGGTTTGCCTGCTGACGAACATCGTAGCTACCACCGTTTTATGTTTGAAAATCTATTTAATTACTTGGATATCCCCAAAGAAAATATCCATATTCCCGATGGCCTAACTCCACAAGACCAAATTGAACAAGCTTGCTCTAATTATGAACAAGCTATCAAACAAGCAGGTGGAATCGATATTCAAATTTTAGGCATTGGCCGAGATGGCCATATTGGCTTTAATGAGCCTGGATATCCAATGGATTCTAGAACCCGCTTAATTACTCTAGACGAAATAACTAGAAAGGATGCCTTATCTGACTTCGCTGAATTAAAATATGTACCCCATTTTGCTTTAACTATGGGCATTGCCACTATTTTAGAAGCCAAAGAGATAATTTTAATTGCTCGGGGTGATCACAAAGCTAAAATTATTCAAGAAACAGTTGAAGGCGAAATCACTAACAAAGTGGCAGCTTCGCACCTACAAGAACACTCTCACGCCACTATTTTTGCCGATGAGGCATCAGCCAGTGAGCTAACCCGCATTAAAACCCCTTGGCTAGTAGCAGGTGAAGCCAATTGGAACAATCCGCTAGCGGTTAAAAAAGCAATTTGCTATTTAGCTCAAAGGCTAGCCACGCCTATTTTAAAAATTACCGAGCAAGACTTAATTGATAATCAAATGTCAGAGCTTGCAACCCAGCATTCTCTAGCTGAATTACTTGCTAATATTCACCAGAGCCTTTTAGTTAAGATAAAAAATGAGCAAGACCTGCCCCAACGCAAAAAAATTGTGGTATTTGCCCCCCACCCTGATGACGATGTGATCTCTTTAGGAGCTACCTTAAAAAAATTAGTAGCCAATCAAAACGAAATCATTACTATTTATATGACTCCAGGCTACACCGCGGTTTTCGACTACGCGGTTGAAAACTTTCTGTTGCAATTAGAAAAAGTGCATCTAGCTTTTGACTTTGAAGATAAATTTAAAAGTATTCGCGAAAGTATCCATCAATTCTTACAAACTAAAAAAGGCTTGCCTTTTGGATCATTAGACAGCCCCGAAGTTTTAAAAGTTAAAACCGTTATCCGGATGGTTGAAGCTATTTCGGCCTGCGAATTTTTAGGCGTTAAACAGTATGAATTTTTAGAAATGCCATTTTATCGAACCGGGGGAGCCAAAAAAATGCCCGTCACCCCCAATGACATTCAAATTGTGCTTGGTATTTTAAGCAAGTACCAACCCGATATCATTTTTGCAGCCGATGACTTAAATGATCCCCACGGCACTCACCGCCTTTGCCTATCAGCGATTAAGCAAGCTTTGACTCAATACCCCAACAAAGTTCAAACTTGGTATTACAGGGGAGCCTGGCAAGAATACCACCCCTTAGAAGCTAATGTTTTTATCCCCTTTACCAAAGAAGAAGCAGAAACTAAACGACAAAGTATTTTCCGCCATCAATCTCAAAAAGACACTCCCCCTTTGCCTGTCTCCAGCGATTTAGAATTTTCGCAACGAGCCGAGATGCGCAACAAAGCCACCGCCGCACTACTTAATCTCTATGGTTTAGGCAATTACGAAGCCATCGAAGCCTTTAAAATTATTGATTAATTTTAGCTACAATTCTATTTTTTGAGGTTTAATTGGTTGCCCAAAAAATAAGCTACCGAGCTTTTGAAACTTATCGTTTAAATCCGTGGTAAAAAACTGGCGTTGCCCAGTTTTTTTAATTTGCTGTTCAATTTCTGGGTGACGCAACAAGTAATCTTTTAATTTATCAGCCACCACCTTGCCTTCACTGATAATCGTAATTTGAGAGCCAACAATCTTTTTAATCTTTTTCTCTAAAAATCCATAATGGGTGCAACCTAAAATTAAAGTATCAATTTTCTTCAGCAAAAGCGGCTTTAAATAATTTTTGATAGCTAAGTTCGCTATTGCTGATTTAGATTCGCCATTTTCCACAATCGGCACCAACAAGGGGCAAGCCTTTTGAAAAACCTTTATCTTTGGATTAAGCTTTAAAATTTCTCGTTCAAAAGCCAAAGAGGTAATCGTGCCTTCTGTACCAACAACCCCAATTCGGCCAGTTTGACTAACCTCAACAGCTTTTTCTACCGCCGGTATAATCACCCCCAAAACCCTTCTTTGAGGATAATATTTTGGTAAGTAACCTTGCTGAATTTTGCATAAAGCTTCTGCTGATGCGGTATTGCAAGCTAAAATAACTAGGTGGCAACCCTGTTGAAATAAAAAATCTACGGCTTGCTGGGTAAATTTTAAGATCACTTCTTGGCTTCTTGATCCGTAAGGAGTTCTAGCAGTGTCCCCTAAATAAACATAGTCATATTGGGGCAAGCACTTAACGACTTGCTTTAAAATCTCCAAACCCCCAAACCCCGAATCAAACACCCCAATCGGACAGTCTTTATTTCCTCTCATAACAAAAAATTATTAAACAATTATGTCATCAAAAATAACAGGCACCAATTTTTTAAATTCAACTAAAAGCGGAATAGCAACTTCCCTCATTTGGGGGTGAGAGGCTTTTGAGGTCCTCAATTTAAAAAAATGCCTCCATTCTCTTAAATTATAAGTTATTACGATTTCTGTTTTCAAAGAATGCGGCAAGACTGTTCTTGCTTCTTGTGGCAATGCCCCTAGCTCCCTTAATTTTGTGTATGCGTTTTCAGCGTCAAGCATAGCCTGTTCCCAAACTTTTCGTTTTTCACTGCCTTGCTCAAAGAAAAACGGATCAACCACCTGCAAGCTCCCTTTTTGTGCATAATCGCAATACCTTGTTGACTCCTGACTATAAGAAGCAATCCTATGCCTGACTATCTCGTGAGTTACTCCCCTGTCGCAAATCACCCTGACTGTTATTTTTTCGTGTTCAATAACAGACTCGTGACCTGACCTTATTATATTAGCTAAAAATTGCCCAGCTGTGCCTTGCTTTATTTTGTCCTCGCTTTTATAGCAAGTACGAGCATACCGCTCTAAATTTTCAAGCATTTTCTCGCCGTCCACTTTATCCTCAATCACAAAACTTGGCTTTATAATCTCCATAATTTTATAGTAATTTTATTAGTTTGATTATACCACAAAACCCTATCTTGCTAAAAATTTAAAGAGTTGTAATAATTAAATTAGCAAGTATCGCCAACCTTTTTATTTAAAGGAGTAGAAATGAACAAATCAATATCACCTTCAGTCACCACCGGCGATAAGATAAGCGTATGGATAGCATTATCCCTATCCACTGGCGTCATTGTTTTCTCCTTATGTTTTTGCCTTTTCAAATTATCATAAAGGAGGGATAATCAAAAAACTCAAAAGCCTCTGACCTTCAGAGGCTTAAGTCTTTTTAATTTGAATTTAATCAATTTAGTTTATGGACTTTTGCCACCTCT
>JAPLWD010000087.1:0-2666 GCA_026396775.1 Candidatus Gribaldobacteria bacterium | reverse complement strand
AATCGCTTGGCTAATTTCAATAGAATGGATGCTCTTGCCTTGCTCGGACGCTAGCTTCATTAAATCAGTTAAGTAATATTCTTTAGCATTATTTTTATTCTCTAATTTACTAATATTATCCCAAAGCCAATCAGCCTTAAAACAATAATAGCCCAAATTAACTTCGCAAATGGCTTTTTGCTCATCGGTGGCATCTTTAAATTCTACTGTGCCAACAATTTTGCCTTGGTCGTTTCTAATAATCCGGCCATAGTTGTAAAAAACACTGTAATAGTCCTCATAATTAGGCACAGTAAAGGTGGCCATACACAAAGCCGTATTCTCATCGCTTTGCTCAAAGCATTTAATTAAATCTCTTAAAGTTTTTTCAGCCACAAAAGGATGATCGCCATATAAAACTAAAATCCCTGCAAAACCCATTTCCATTAAATCAGCTTTAGCTTGCAAAACAGCATGCCCAGTGCCTAATTGCTCTTTTTGCCAAACATAATGGCATTGTTGGTTAGTGGCTTCAATCACCTTTTCGCCCTGATAACCAACGATTAGAGTTGGCTTAGCGCAAACCTTGGTCACGGTTTCTAAAAGATGCCAGATAATCGGTTTTTCTTCCAACACATGCAAAACCTTGGAGTATTCCGAGTTCATTCGGCTTCCCTTGCCACCCGCCAAGATTACTACCTGCACCATTTTATTTTTTTCTTGAGTCATCGTTATTGATTATTGTTATTTATTATACAGATTATTATCCAGAGGGCAATAATCAATTTAAACCAAAACTCTGTGCTAGTGATAGCACAGAGTTGTTTAAATTTAGTTATTCACTGGGCGTTGTAGTTGGATTAGTAGAGGTAGCTGTTTTTTCAGTTTTAGGAAAAGCTACTTTCAAATCTTTTTTAGCTTTTTCCAGCATGATCCTAAATTCTTCCATGGCTTTTTCCAGTGCTTTTTTCTTAGCTTCTGTTAAACTTTTAACAGCTTCGGCTTTTTTATCAATTTTCCCTCTAGCTGTTTTATAATTATCTTGAGCTGTTTTTATGCCTTGTTTAACATCATTTCTAATAGTGTTCACTGCCACTCCTGTTTCACAATCGGTTTTAGCCTTAGCATAAATAGCTCCTACTTTTTGACGAAAAGCTTTAACAGCCTCATCCACAGTGCTTTTTCGAGTGCTTAAGGCATCATCCATTCCTTTGCGAAAAATAGTTACGGCCGTATCAACTTTACTTTGGCGATCAGCAATGGCTGTGCTTACCGCTTCTCTAAATTTGATAACCGCTTGCTTTTGAGCGTCGGTTTGAGCCCTTTCTTCTATTTTAGCAAATTGTTCCAATCTATTTTCAGACCAGCTAGCTCTATTTTGAGATCTTTTTTGGTCAATCTCTCCACGGTGATCATCGGCCAACTGTATCTTTTTGTCCCTCTCTTCCTCTAGCTTTAATTCTTCTTGAGCTACTTTTTGGCTAAAATTCTCCCCTAATTGTAAAATTTTATCACAAAAAGCTTGATTATTATTTGCTTTCGGAGTAGTAGTGCTATTATTTTCGCCAACCACCGCTCTAGCCTGCACTAAAATAGCAGGAGCAATAATACTAACAATGGCTAGCATAGCAATAACTTTAAATAAATTTTTATAAGGTGTTATCATCGCTTGATTGACCAATATTACCCAAAACTTCATTATCTGAAGTCACAAAACCAGTATCACTATTTTCTTCCAACAAAAGATTATTTTCTAAATCTATCTCCTGTAAAAAAGAAGCTACAGTTTCATCAATATCTCCAGTTGATGACGGTAAAACAATTTCGTTAACTACGGGCACTTCCTCAACAGGAGCTGGCTGAACTTCAACAACAGGGTTCAAAACTACTTCTTCAACCGCTTTTTTGGTCATAGAGTCATAAACCACCGCCCCAATTAAAGCTGCTCCCAAAAAAACTAAAATTAAAACTGTAATTACTTTTGAAGTCATGTAAATTAGTCTTTAAACTTTAAATTAAAAACGACCTTTGAACCAATCAATCTCAATTATTTATATTCTACCTTGTTAAATTATTTTCAGCAACTCAACTTCAAAAATCAAAGTGGCATTGGGTGGGATTGCTCCCCCTGCCCCTTTAGCTCCATACCCCAAATCCGATGGAATAGTTAACTTTCTTTTTTCACCAACCTTCATATTTAAAAGCCCTTGATCCCAACCTGCAATAACCCCACCCTGTCCTAAGACAAATTCAAAAGGTTGACCTCTGTCAATACTAGAATCAAATTTTGTCCCATCAGTTAAAGTACCAACGTAATGCACTAAAATATCATCCCCATTTTTAGTCGCCACCCCCTGACCTAATGTTAAAGTTTCGATTTTTAAACCAGTGCTTGTGATAATAGTGTTTTGATTGTTGTCCATATTAGTTTTATTTTGGTTAGTTGTATTTTGATCAACGGGCACGCCTTCTAGCTTTAAAATATCCTCATTTAAAACTACTTGGCTTGAAAGGCTAGCTCCCCCATTAGCGCCACCCGACTTATCCCACCAAATCTTTTGCCCCACCCCTGCTAAAATAATAACAACAACCGCTCCAATTATAAAAATATTTCTTTTTTCCATAGCTTCTAAACTTTCCCTGCGTTAAACAAATTTAATAAATTAAACTCATCAATTTGTCGAGGA
>JAPLWD010000025.1 GCA_026396775.1 Candidatus Gribaldobacteria bacterium | reverse complement strand
AATATTTTTTGGTTGTAGTTTTTTGGTTTTGTTTTCTATTGTGGGTGCCAGATGTGTTTGGATGTACTGGTGCAAATGAGTGTTCTGATGAACCAAGGGTGGGGTGGCATTTTGAATGTATAAATAATATATGTGAGGAGAAAATAGGTGCCGGAGGGGGCAGTAATACCGATTGGCCACCCAAGGGGGATGTGGTTAAAAGCGATGTTAATTCGTGTTGTCAGTTAAGCCACACAATTAAGTTTGATGGGCTTACTTTTGCAAAGGGGTGTGTTGTCGGAGCTAAAAATGATAGCCCAGGATTATTGGAAAGACGTAGGTGCTTATTGCGTTTTGAACGGTACCAATATAACTGAAGATATTAAGGAAACAAAATATAACGATATCTGTTCAGGTGGCCGACCAAATATGGCCTATAAAAAATGGGGAATGGTGTGTTTGGTAAGCACGATTTATTCTATTACTGATTGGGCATTTTTTATTATTTTGGCTGGGTTTTTTTACTTGACGGCGTTTGGCGATCCAGCTAAGATTAGCCAAGCTAGCCATACTATTGTTTATGCGATTATTGGCTTAGTGATCGCCTTGGTGAGCAGAATAGTGCCATCAATAGTGCTGATGGTTGTTAAGTAATGCCGCGGTGGCGAAACTGGCAGACGCGTTAGGTTTAGGACCTAATGGGGTTAAACCCGTGTGAGTTCGACTCTCTCCCGCGGCATAAATAATTAAAAACCAAGATTACTTTAATCTTGGTTTTTAATTTGACGATAGGGGTCTGTCCCCTGTTACTCTTCTACGCTGATGCGGATTTTTTGGGGTTGTTTGTTGATTTTAGGGATACGAATAGTTAACATTCCTTTTTTGAAAGAAGCTTTAATATTACTAGTATCAGCATCCTCGGGTAAAATAATTTGACGGGCAAATTGGCCAAAATAGCATTCTTGATAAAAAAAGCGTTTTTCTTTGCTTTGATCGGGGTCTTTTCTTTCACCCTTGATGATTAGCATGGCTTTTTCTAAGCCTAAAGAAATATCAGCTGGGTCTACTCCGGCAATGGGGGCTACAATGCAAAACTCGTTATTGATTTGATAAACATCCACGGTTAATTGCCCTTT
The DNA here is from genome assembly GCA_026396775.1 of Candidatus Gribaldobacteria bacterium. Taxonomy (GTDB): domain Bacteria; phylum Patescibacteriota; class Minisyncoccia; order Minisyncoccales; family CG1-02-41-26; genus JAPLWD01. Next base: position 1,440 of record JAPLWD010000025.1, on the reverse strand, counting down.
GGCTTTAAGCCAATCGCCCGAATCCTGGCCTAAATTAGAAATAGAAAGCTCGCTAGAAACAGCAGGTTGGCATTTTTCTTTTTTCGTTAGTTCAGGTTGGGATTTTTTTTGGTCTAGGATGGCTGGCTTGTGTTCTAAAGATTCTTCAAAGCCAATATCCTTTTTAGGTTTTTTAAAAAACATAAGATTATTCTTTAATTAAGCAAACACCTTTCATTTTTTTTAATTTATTAAAACCAAAAGAAACGAAAACGCTCATTACTAACAATAAAAACAAAGGTCCAATTATTTTGACCAGAGTTTCTCCTTCCATTATAGCCCAATTATACAAGCCATGCAAAAGAATAGCTAAAACAATTCCCCAACCCAAGTAACTTTTTTTGTTGGGTGTTTGACAAATTGATAAAGCCCAAAAAAAGCCGATTATTCCCGAGCACAAAGCATGCAAAAAGGTGGCTGAAATAAAACGCCAGCCGATAATTAAAAAAGCGCTTTGAGTAGTTAAAACGGCGGTAAAATTTTGATTATGCAGCACCAAAATATTTTCCATAGCAGCAAACCCCAAAGCCCCAATAATCATATACAGCATTAAATCCAAGGGCTCGTCTATTTCGGAATTTCTTTTAAGCCAAAACCTAACAGTGCGGTATTTAATATATTCTTCTATAATGGCTCCGGCCAAAAAAATGGAAATTAGTAAAGATAGCCAGTGGCTATTAGCTAAAAGCCAAGCGGTTTGAGGGTAAGTTGAATTGTTTTGAGCTAAAACAGTAATCCCCGCCCCAAGATAATTTAAAAGAGCTTGAACAGCTAGTTCTAAAACTAAAATCAATAAAGCCCCTGCCATTCCTAGTAAAAAGGTGGTTAAAACCATCCAGTTAGATTCGGGGTGCTTGTCTTTTTTTAAATAAAACAAAAGCCAGATTAAACTAGGGGCAAGCCCTAAAAGATAGAAAAGATAGCTCATAAAAACTCTTATTTGAGGTTGAGGTTAGCTGTAACTGTTAGATTTTGATAGGCAGTTACTTTTTTTATATTATAGCACGCTGCTTGAGCAATCATAGCCGCGTTATCGGTGCAAAACTCGGGCGGAGGTATTAAAAGAACAATTTTAAGGTCTTTGGCTTTAATTTGAAATTGTTTTTTTAGCTCGGTATTGCTAGTTACTCCCCCGCCTAAAAGTAAAGTTTTAATTTGGTATTGCTGAATAGCCCGTGTGGTTTTTTTAATTAACACATCAATGATAGCTTGTTGAATTTCATAAGCCATGGCGGATTTGTAAGTGGCTGATTTTTGAATTACAGGGGATTGTTTTTGGTGGTGATAAAGCACTGCTGTTTTTAAACCCGAAAACGAAAAATTCAAATTTGGATTTTTTATCATTGGTCGAGGCAACTTAATTTCGTAATTCGTAATTCGTAATTCGTAATTCGTAGCCAT
>JAPLWD010000005.1:2755-4860 GCA_026396775.1 Candidatus Gribaldobacteria bacterium | reverse complement strand
CGATTCCACAGGGTAAAATTCCTTTTGAGAGTGAGGTGGCTAAGGAGGACTCTTTAATTCCTCCTGAAATGCGGTTAACTGTGGGTGAAAAAGATACAGTGACAGCCGTTGAAGAGAAAATTTCTAAATTAGGTTTTAAAACCAACATTAGATCACTGTATATTTATGAAAAGGGTTGCCGAGTGGCTCCGCATGGCAGAATGTTTAGAGCTTACTGTTTACATTTTAACATTCAAAGCTTGAATGGGATGCGTTATTTTAAGAGCACTCGCAATAAAATCCATTATATGTTTAGGAAGAGAAGGCTCTTTAATCGTAAGCGTAATATCTTTACTCGCTATCTTAAAAGACTTCCTCCAAGTTATCCAAAAATGTATGGACCGGGCAGTATGGTTTTGAATGCCGAAGAGCTGGCTAGTGTTTTTCACTTTCCAACTAGCTCTTTAACCTTGCCATCGGGTGTGCCTAGAATTATGGCTAAAAAAGCTACTCCACCTCCTTCAATTCCTATGGAGTAGATCTGGCATCTTAAATTACGAAAGGCAAGTCGGCTCGGGAAGTTATTTTTGTGAACCGCCTAACAGCACCAGCGGGCTTTTAGGCTAAACTCTCCCCCTGTTGCCCCTCGAGTACTCGGGGACCATGCCAACAGGGGTCGAATGTTCACAAAAATAACTTTCCTCGCCTCATTTCGTAATTTAAAATTTATATGTAGTTATCTCTATGTATCAACTTGAAGATTTTAATTTTTATAATAAAAGGGTTTTAGTGAGATGTGATTTTAATGTGGCCATTAAAAAGGGAAAAGTGGTGGATGATTTTAGGATTGTGAGGAGCCTAGCAACGCTTTTTTATTTAAAAAAAAGAGGAGCTAAAATTGTTTTAATGAGTCACCTAGGTCGCCCCGAGGAATCTGAACCCACGAATAAAAAATCTCAAAGTAAAACAAAAGGATTAAGCTTGAGGCCAATCCAAAAAAAGTTAGAAGAACTATTAAGGGTTAAAGTTGGTTTTTCTGCCAAGCTAAAGGGCAGATTATTGGAGGGAAGGATTAATCGAATGAAAGCAGGAGAATTTTTATTGTTAGAAAATCTAAGATTTGATCAGGGCGAAGAAGCAAATAGCGACAAACTAGCTAAAGACTTAGCGAGATTGGGTGATATTTTTGTGAATGAGGCTTTTAGTGTTTGTCATCGTCAACATACTTCGGTGTATTTATTGCCCCAGCTAATGCCTCATTGTGCAGGGTTTAACTTAGTAGAAGAAGTGGAGTTTTTATCCAAAGTGAGAGATAACCCACCTCGGCCGTTTACCGTGATAATTGGAGGAGCTAAACTAGATTCTAAAATGAAAGTGATTGATGAATTTATCATTCAAGCCGATCATATTTTGTTTGGGGGGGATATCGCGGATGTGATTTTAGCGGTTAAGGGGATTTGTTTGGGTTGTTCTTGGCCCCAACAAGATATCGCTGAAAAAATTAAGAAGATTGACCTTACAAGTTCTAAAATTCACTTACCAATTGATGTTTTGATGTCTCCTGATCGGAGCGGGGATAACTATATTCGTTGTGGTGCCCCAGGAACATTAAGAAAAGAAGAAGAAATTTTAGATCTTGGTTCAGAAACCGTTCAAAAGTTTAGCGAAATTATCAGGCAGAGTGCTAGTGTGTTTTGGTCTGGACCTCTTGGCTTGATTGAGAATGAAAAGTTTACTCAAGGAACTCTTGGGGTTGGAGGGGCACTGAATCGTAATAAGGGAGCTTTAAAGGTTTTAGGGGGAGGGGATACAGTTCCAATTTTAAAGAAGCACGGCTTAGCAGATGGTTTTTCTTTTATTTCCTCGGGAGGAGGGGCGATGCTAGCTTTTTTAGCCAAAGAATCAATGCCAGGCCTTTTGGCCCTAGGCTACAAGGTTTAAAGATTGTTGTATCTTGTTAAAATAAAGCTTATAATTTGGTATAAGTTTTACTGAGATGGTTACAAAACTATTCCTACTGCAATTTTATCTTTTCGGCTACGGCTTCGTCAGACTTCACAAAAAGCTTTTCACCATAGCTAAGCTATGGCTTCAAACCTTTTTACTCGTCTTCCTCGCCTCGCTCG
>JAPLWD010000005.1:0-2711 GCA_026396775.1 Candidatus Gribaldobacteria bacterium | reverse complement strand
CATAGCTAAGGCTATGGCTTCAAACCTTTTTACTCGTCTTCCTCGCCTCGCTCGAAAATTTAAAATTTCGTTACGAAATAGTTTTGTAACCATCTTATTGTTTTTATGGGGATATTAAATTTAAGGGAGGTTGCTGATAGAATTAATTTGGCAATTAACCAAAAAGAAAAAATTATTTTGTTTGCGGATGCCGATTTAGATGGGGTGGCTTCTTTGCTTATTTTGCAAGAAGCTATTTACGGAATGGGAGGAACAGTCAACCTAGCCTGTTTTCCCAATAGGGAAGAAGAGGGATACGGGCTTAATTTAAAAGCTTTGGGCAAGTTTAAAAATGAAGCGCCCGCCTTATTGATAACTTTGGATTGCGGGATTAGTAACTTTGAAGAAATTAAGCAAGCGAAAAAAGATGGGTTTACGGTGATTGTAGTGGATCATCATCAAGTTTTAGGCAAAGTTCCTCCGGAAGCTTTTTTGGTGGTTGACCCAAAACAAGAAGGGGATTTGTATCCGTTTAAAAATTTATCTAATACCGGCATTGTTTACCATTTAGCTAAACTAGTCATGGGAGGGTCATTTTCTAATTTGCTTAATCAGAGTTTTTTAGAGCTAGCCACCTTAGCCACCATTGCTGATATGATGGAGGAGCAACAAGACAACAAAATGATTATTGAAAAAGGTTTATCTACGATTATTAAAACTCAAAGGCCTGGTTTGCTGGCTATCGTTGAAGTTTGCAATTCAGAAAATTTGAGTGTTCGACAAGTAGTTCAAAAAATTATTGGGGTTTTGAATATTACCGAGTTCAAAAAAGGTCTGCCAGAAAATTATTCGTTGCTTTCGATGGCTTCATTTGAAGAAGCTGGGGGTTTGGCTGAAAGATTAAATAGGCTTTCTAAGGAGCGTTATTTAGTAATTGGGGCTACGGTGGCTATGGCGGAGCAAATTATTAGCGAAGATCCGACTAGTTTTGAAAAGATTATTTTTTTAGGTAAAGATGATTGGGTTCAAGTTTTAACTGGAGCTATTGCTTCACGGCTTTGCAATAAATATCAAAAACCAACTTTTGTTTTTAAGATATCTAAAGAGATAATTAGGGGATCATTGCGTACTCCAAGGGGCGTTGATGGGGTAACAGCTTTAAAACAGTGCCATAAATACTTAGAAATGTATGGCGGGCATCAACAGGCGGCTGGGTTTAGTTTAAAAACTAAAAATTTAGAAAAATTTAGAAAGTGCCTTTTGGATTTTTTTAATCAGTAACCTCTAAAACTATGCAACAACTTACTATGTACACTGACGGGGGATCAAGGGGAAATCCTGGGCCTTCGGCCATTGGGGTAGTTTTTTTTAAGGATGGCCAAAAAATTAAAGGGTTTAGCCAGTATTTAGGCGAAAAAACTAACAATGAAGCTGAATACGAGGCTTTAATTTTTGGCTTTAAAAAAGCCAAGGCACTTTTGGGTAAGGGGGTTCTCAAAAGCACAGCCTTGGAAGTAAGATCTGATTCAGAACTTTTGGTTAGGCAAATGAATGGACAGTATAAGATTCAAGAACCACATATTCAACAATTGTTTCTGGAAGTATGGAACTTAAAAACAGATTTTGGAGAGGTTAAAATAATAGCTATTCCTAGAGAGTTGAACAAGGAGGCCGATAAATTGGTTAATGAGGCTTTGGATGCCCAAAATCAACACAAAACCTTATTTTAAATTTTTGGTTGACTAAGATCATTTTTTGGATATAATTAGCTTATCCAGACAATAAGGTAATCGCAGGTTGCTTTTTGGCAACTTGAGGAAAGTCCGAACACCCACTCTCCCTTTGGGGAGTTTAAAAAAGCAGCGGGTAACACCCGTCGACCGAAAGGTTAGAGGTGCGAACAGAGACGCCTTAAGCCGAAAGGCAAAAGGTACTAAACAATTAACTTCGTTAGATGTTTAGTAAGCCCCAAGAGTAATTTTGGGGGTGAAACGGCAAAATCCTTGCTGGGCGCAAGAACAAACTGAACCGAGATTTTCGGTTTAGAAAAGTAGTTCGCAAAAGCCTAGAAGTAATTCTAGGATTAGATAAATGGTTACCACTTCGCACCGCTAAACTGGCGGAAGGCGGAGAACAGAATTCGGCTTATTATTGTCTGGATAAAAACTAAACTATGACTCCCTCATCTAATATAGGTAAAAATTTAATAATTGAAGTTAAGGGGAAGAAATACGCTCGTTTTCCTATTAAAACCTGTTTGATTACGCCCCAAGATCACGATTTAGTACCAATTATTAAAAAATATACTCAAGATTTTCTCCAAAAAGGGGATGTAGTATTTATGGGAGAGAAAGCCGTGGCGGTTAGCCAGGGCAGATCTTATCATAAGGATTCAATCAAAATTTCAAAATTAGCTAAGTTTTTGGTGCGTTTTGTCACTAAAACTCCCATTGGTATTGGCATTAGTTCGGCCCCAACGATGCAATTAGCTATTGATGAAGTGGGGATACCTAGGATTTTATTAGCGGCTTTAATGGCAGGGATTACTAAACCCCTTGGGATTAAGGGTGTTTTTTATCTGGTGGCAGGCCAACAAGCTCGTTCTATTGATGGAGCAGCTGATTATGTTATTCCTCCTTATAATAACTATGTATCTAAGGGGCCTAAGGATGCTCCCCAGTTAGCTCAAAGGATTAGTGATGAGATCGGATATCCCTTTGCCATTGTGGATG
>JAPLWD010000002.1:4304-10452 GCA_026396775.1 Candidatus Gribaldobacteria bacterium | reverse complement strand
TTAGCCAGAGTCCAACGAATAATATGAGGTTTGGCTACAATGTGGCTAAAGAAACAGAAAGGAAAATCTTAATATTCCAAAACTGCTTTACGTTTTTTAAAACTTATTGCCAAACTCCAGAAATTAAAGGGATAAAACCAAAGAACATTTTAGATAAATGGATTTTAAGTAGGTTGAATAATTTAATTAAAGAGGCAACGGAAAACTTAGAAGGGTTTAATCCATCTAAGGCTAGTTTGGCGATTGAAAATTTTTGGATTAACGATTTATCACTTTGGTTTGTCAGAAGATCCAGAAAGCGTTTTCAAAATCCAGAAAGTTCAGAAGATAAGGAGCAAGCCGAGTCAACATTTTATTTTGTTTTACTGGCAACCTGTAAACTTTTAGCTCCGTTTATGCCATTTTTGTCTGAAGAAATTTATCAGAAGTTAAAAACTAATGCAATGCCAGAATCAATTCACTTATGTGAATGGCCTAAGGCAGATAAAAAGCTTATCGATGAAAATTTGGAACAAGAAGTAGTTTCAACGAGGAATTTAGTTGAGGAAGCTTTATCCTTGAGAGCGGAATTGAAGATTGGGGTGCGTCAGCCCGTAGCTAGCATTACCGTTCCAGCTTTTAAAATAACAGGTATTAGCGCGGGATCTGCTATGATTTTTAAAGAAGAAGTCAATGTTAAAGAAATTTTTGTTAGTGAAGACTTAAAAGAGTTGAAGATAGACACAACAATGTCGGATGAATTAAAGGAAGAGGGGCTGGTTAGAGAAATAGTCAGGCAGATTCAGGATTTGCGAAAAAAAGCTGGGTTAACACCCGCCGATAGAGTAGATGTTTGCTATATAGGGTCAGTAGAAGTAGAGGCCATTTTAGTTAAAAATGAAAAACAGATTTTAGAAACTACTAAATCGCAAAAGCTGATCAAGGCCAACTCTCAAATGGCTGATTACTTGGCTACTAAAGAGACAAAAATTGAAAATGGTAGTTTATTTTTAGGAATTATTAAGGTTTAATTTATGGGGATTTTGAATATTATTTTCGAAGCGTTGATTCCTCCTCAAAAAGATAAGTCTAAGGAAGTTAAGCCGGGCAAAGAAACTCCGCAGGATTTTTGGGAACATTCGAATTATAAAACAATTGATAATTTAAAAAATAGGGCAGAGAGAATGTCGTCTAAAGTTGAGGGCATTTATAACCCCATTGATGTTGAACATAGAAAAGAGATGATGTTAGAAATTTTTGGCGAGAAAGGAGGAATTTACAAATCTAACTACAAAAAGAAATTAGACGAATTGGAGAAAAAACGACAAAAAGCGAAAAGTTATCATGAACGATCAAAAGTAGAGGAACTCATCAAGTTTTATAAAGCTTTTGATAAATCTGCTTAGTGTTCTAACTTGTAATAGACTCCGAGATTCTTCGCCTGCTGGCTCAGAATGACAAAAATGGCGATGCTTAAGACTTCAGTTTTGGTTGAGACCCTCTCTGGCTACTACAATTCCATAAACTTTTTTAGCTCCTGTTTTTTTTAAAGTTTTAGCACATTCTTCCAGGGTGGCTCCGGTAGTGAAAACGTCATCCACTAAGAAGATGGTTTTATTTTTAATTGGCTCTGCGTTGGTGATAGAAAAAGCTTCTTTGATATTTATTTTTCTTTCGTCACGACTCAACTTTACTTGGGAACTGGTATTTTTAACTCTAATAAGTGCTTTTTCCACTAAGGGAATCTTAAAATGTTGGCTTAATCCATTAGCTATTAAATGAGACTGATTATACCCGCGTTTTTTCATTTTGCTTTTAAAAATAGGTACGGATATAAAGCAACTTTGGTTTTGACTGTGGATAAGTATTTTGTTTTCGCTAAGCATAAAATGTGCTATGATAATTTTAATAAGTTGTGTGTCTAGGTTTTTTAGATAAGGTCCATATTTAAAAGCCTGAATTATTTTTTTAATTCTTTGATCTTGGTAAGCAACAGCCGAGAAAAGTCCATCTAGATAAAAATTTTGATGTCGAGAACATTTGCCGTTGTCTATTACCTTTTGTGGATTTGAGCAGAATGGGCAATACTGCCAAGGATTAATTTCAAGTAAGCTAAAACAATCATCGCAGAGTATTTGCCCTTCTCTTTGACAACTCAAACAATAAGTTGGAAAGATTATTTGGATTATTTTTTCTTTTAGTTCAAGAAAATTCATTTAACCAAATTGTACACAGTTTTTTATCTTTAAGAAAGTGTTATAATTATTATGTCAGCCCTTAGCATTTTTAATAAAACTTCTTTAGGTATTGATATCGGAGTTTCTTCAATTAAAATTGTAGAAGTTTCTATAAGTGGCAAGAAAAAAAAGCTTGAAAATTATTTAGAATTCCAGTTGCCTCAAAAGGGTAATAATTTTAAAGCCTTTCATTCTGAAGATGGTTTTTTACTAATTGAACAAGCGGCCACTGTTTTAAAAGGGTTACTGAAACGTTTTGATATTAAGCAAAAAAGAGTGGCTTTTTCTATCCCAGATTTCTCGACATTCTTTACTACTTTTACTTTGCCACCTATGAGCGAGTCAGAGGTGCCTAAAGCCGTTGAATTTGAGGCGCGTCATCATATCCCAGTCCCAATTTCAGAAGTGAATTTTGATTGGCAGATTATAGAAAAAGATAATAAGTTGCCAGCAACGAAATTGAAAGTTTTATTAGTAGCTGTCCCTAAAAAAGTACTTTTTAGTTATCAGAGCTTGGCCGAAATGTGTGGTTTTAATGTTAGGGGGTTAGAGGCTGAAGTTTTTGGTTTAATTAGAGCGGTAGTTGACCCAGCAAAATTTTCTCAACCTACTTGTTTGGTTGATTTTGGATGGCAGAGTACAACAATTAGCTTGGTTAAAAATCGTAATCTGCTAGCTAGTCATAGCTTTGATATTTCAGGCAGTGGATTAAGTAAGGAGCTAATTTCAATTTTAAAAGTAGACTTTCAGGTTGCAGAGGATCTTAAGAAACAATATGGGCTTGATCCTCAAAAACCCGAAATTTTTAAGATTTTATCAGCCAAAGTGAACGAAATCTCTACGGAAATAGAAAAAATTTGCCAGGGTTTTCAGCAAGATCAAAATAATAAAATTGAAGATGTTATTATTTCAGGAGGCACAGCGACTCTCTTAGGGCTTAAAGACTATCTAGCTAGGGAGCTCAAGAGGAATGTTTTTATTGCCGATCCATTTGAATCCGTGCAAGCTCCATTAATTCTACAAAATAGATTGAAGCAAATAGGGCCGTCTTTTTCGGTAGCAGTAGGGGTTAGCTTAATGGGTGCAGAAACCTAATTTTTTTAAAAATATGATTAATGATTCTATTATTAGAATTATTCCTAAATCTAAAGCTCGTCCTTCTTTTAAGGTTAATTTTTTAGTTTTTGCTTCAGGGATTTTATTGATTTTTTGTGCTGGTGTTTTTTTATTTTTAACCTATTTTCTAAACCCAACTTGGAGTCATAAAAAAATAGAATTGCAAAACACATTAGCAGGATTAGACAGCCAGAGTAACTTTGATTTAAAAAACAGCATTACGGCTACGGCTGAAAAAATTAGTGATTTTTCCGCCCTTTGGACTAAGCACAAATCTAGCTCGCAAATTTTTGATTTTTTGAAAACCATTTGTCATAAAAGAGTAAAATTTGAGAGTGTTAATTTGGGCACAGAAAACAACATTACAACACTCTTTCTTTCGGCCACAACAGATAGCTTTAAAACCTTGGGCGAACAACTTCTAAGCCTAAGAAGTAATCCCCTAATTTTATCTTTAAATGTCAGCGAGATTGCTTTAAGCGAAAAAGGGGTTTCTTTTGGTATTACGATGGGATTGGCTGACACAGTTTTAAAATCATCGGTTCGGTAAAATCTAATTAGTCCTTTGCTGAATTAAGTATTCAAAAAAATGGAAAAAAGGCTTTTCATCGTGCCAACTTTAATTTTTCTAGCATTTTTAGTAATTATCTATTTAATTATACCAGAGTATAAAAGTTTTTTAGTTTCAACTCAGCAAGTTAAAAACCTAGAGGAGGATATTAAGGAAAAGAAGGATTTCTATGAATCCTTGCTTGTTGTGCAGAACTCTTTACATGATTATAAACCAGTTTTAGACAGAATTGATTCAGCTTTACCTACGGAAATTTTTATGCCTGACCTTTTGGCTTATTTCCAAAAGGTTACCTCGGATAATGGTCTATTATTAGGGTCAGTTGAGATTAGCCCAGAAGGGGATTTAATGGCAGAGTCTAAGATTAAGCTAGCTTCAATTAGTTTGATGGCCAGTGGCCCGGTTGCTTCTTTGTTGAGTTTTTTAACCGCTCTAGAAAAGTCTTCTCGAGTTTTTGAGGTTAAACAGCTTTCTTTTACGCTTGATGCTGGATCAACTAACCTAGTTGATTTTAGTTTTTTGATTAAAACTTATTCGTATTAAATTATGTCTTTTAAGCCAACTGAAAAAAAAGTTTTTAATTATTTCTTAATTTTATTGGGGCTTATTTTTGTTTTGATTTTAATTAATAAGATATTTTTTGAGGCAGGAGCTTTTTCAATGCCTGTTGTTGAAAAAATCTCTCAACCTCTACCCAAAATAGAAATTAATTGGGAAGCTTTAAGGGTGCCCTTAAAAATTACCTTGCCAGAAATTAAGGTTACATTAGAGGCTGATCCAGCCACTACTTCGCCTTCAACCACTATTTCTTTAACAGCTAAAATAATTAGTGCCGTTCAAGGTCAATTTACTTATTCTTTTGATTGTGATGGTGATGGTATTTTTGAGTTTCCAAAGGGAGATAAGGTTAGCGAAAAAATTTCTTCCAAAGAATTTAAGCTGGAGAATATTTGTTTCTTAAAAACAAAAGGCATCTATTATCCCAAGGTTAAAGTAGAGGGTCAAATTAGCTACTATAATAATGGCCAAGAAGTTACTGAAACTAAAAACGGGGAAGATTCGACTATGGTGGTGGCGGATACTTTTAATTTGCCTATTAAAATTGTTTCTTGTGATGTAAGCGCCAAAGAGGGTACAACTCAAAAGGATTCTAGTTTTATTTTTTCGGTCACAGCCGAAAATGTTGATAAAAAAACGCAGTACCTGTGGGAATTCGGGGATGGCTCGGTTAGCTCTCAAATAAATCCCACTTATATGTATAAAAAATCCGGATTTTTTATTCCTAGGGTTACGGTTATCGATGGAGAGGGTCGAAAAGACTCTTGTGTGGTGAGTTCTTTATTGGGTTTGCAAGCTTTAACTAAATTTGAATCGATTGCTTTCCCTAAAAAAGAAGATATTGGCCGTGAGGATCCATTCTTGCCGTATTAAATAAGAGGCGATTATAAATTCCAATATGGATTTAAGACAAGTTTTACTAAAAAAGAAAATAATTCTAGCTAAGCAACTATCTGAATTGGAGGATGAAGCGGTTAAAACTAGTCAGTCGTTAGAAGAAATTTTAATTGATAAAAAGATCATTCCCGAAGCTGATCTTTTTAAGTTAAAAAGCGAGGCTTTGAGTTTTGTTTTAAAAGAAGAGATAGCCGAAGAAGTTTCAGTTGATCTTTTGGCTTTAATCCCTCAAGAATCAGCTGAGTTTTATAGAATGGTTCCCTTAAGTGCAGATCGGGAGAAAAGGATTTTAGAGGTTGGTATGATCTATCCCGAGAATATCCAAGCCCAAGAAGCCCTAAAGTTTCTAGCCAGACAGAATAAGTTTTCTCCGATTGTCTTTTTGATTAGCCCAACAACATTCCAGAAATATCTTAATAAGTACGAAGCTACGGCTAGAGAAGTAGAAAATGTTTTAGCGGGTCTAGAGGATGCATCAGGCAATCCGGATGAGGGCGGTAAAAGGAAGCTAGAAAGATTAGTTGAAGATGCTCCAACAATTAAAATGGTGGCCGTGATGTTGCGTCAAGCCGTTGAAGGCGGAGCTTCTGATATTCACATTGAGCCAGGCCGAGAGAACACCAAGGTGAGGTTTAGGCTAGATGGAGTTTTATATCCATCTTTAGTTTTGCCTTTAAGAATTCATTCAGCTATAGTAGCGAGGATAAAAATTTTAAGTAATTTAAAAATAGATGAAACTAGATTCCCTCAAGATGGGCGTTTTTCAACCCAGATTGCTGATAAAAGAATT
>JAPLWD010000002.1:0-4290 GCA_026396775.1 Candidatus Gribaldobacteria bacterium | reverse complement strand
TTGATTTTCGTGTTTCAACTTTTCCAACTACTTTAGGTGAAAAGGTGGTGGTGAGAATTTTAGACCCTTCGCAAGGCTTAAAAACAGTTGAAGACCTAGGAATGGAGGGTCGGGATTATGAATATTTGAAAGAAGCGATGCAGTCAACCTTTGGGATGATTATAGTCTCTGGTCCCACTGGTTCTGGTAAAAGCACAACTTTGTATTCAATTATGAAAACTTTGAATGTTGAAGGGGTAAACATCGTGACACTGGAAGATCCAGTAGAATATTTTATGGAAGGCGTGAATCAATCACAAGTTAAGCCAGAAATTAGCTATACTTTTGCCAGAGGCTTGCGTCAGATTTTACGGCAAGATCCTGATATTATTATGGTGGGTGAAATTAGAGATGAAGAAACGGCTGGGTTGGCTGTGCAGTCTGCTTTGACTGGACATTTGGTTTTAACTACTCTGCACACTAATAATGCTCCAGGAGTGATCCCACGTTTAATGGATATGGGGGTTAAGCCTTTTCTGTTACCAGGGGCTTTAAATTTAGCGATGGCTCAAAGGCTAATTAGAGTTTTGTGTGAAGAATGTAAAACATCGATTAAGGCTGAAGGCCAAACTAAAAAGTATCTTTTAGAAAAATATAAAGGATTGCCTAAAGATATTCAGGTTAAATTAACACTACAAGAGCCTTTAATCATTTATCAAGCCAAGGGTTGCAAAAAATGTAATCAAAAAGGCTATACTGGGAGAATCGGTATCTTTGAAATGATAAAAATGACTCAAGGTTTAGGCAAGATTATTAATACTAGTCCAACTGAAACGGCGATTTTTCAAGAGGCTAGAGCGCAGGGTATGACCACAATGGAGGAGGAGGGGGTGATTAAAGTTCTAAAAGGGGAAACTTCTTTTGAAGAGATTATAGGAATGATGGAAGAAGGAGTATAATAAGATATAATTATAAAAAAAATATGCCTAATATTATTTTAGTAGAAGATGATCCATTTTTAATTGACATTTATAAGCAAAAATTTGAAAGTGCTGGTTTTGGAATTAATGTGGTTAAAAATGGGAGTAAGGTTTTAGATGCTCTAGCTCAATCCAAGCCAGACTTATTGCTTTTAGATATTGTTTTGCCAGAAATGGCTGGCTGGGAAGTTTTAGAAAAAATCAAAGCCGAACCGAACTATAAAGATCTGAAGGTTGTCATTTTGAGTAATCTAGGGCAGAAAGAAGAAGTGGAAAAGGGTTTGCAAATGGGGGCGGATAAGTATCTAATTAAAAGCCAGTATAAGCCTTCTGAAGTTGTGGAAAAAGTTAAAGAAATATTAGCAACTTAATAGTTTTTTTAGCCTAACTTTTTTAAAAGCTAAGCTAATGGAGTATTAAATTGAGCCATGATGGATTACTTAGTACAAATGAAAAATTTAATGAACATTGCCGTTGAAAGCAAGGCCTCGGATTTGCATATTTCTTGCAACCATCCACCAATTTTAAGAATTAATACTGCTTTAGTTGACTTAGACACTGAGCCAGTTATTACCTCGGTAATGGCTCAAGAATTAATTTTGAGTGTTTTAACCGAACAACAAAAAGAAATGCTTTTTAAAGAAAAAGAATTGGATCTAGCTTTGAGTTCTGGGGAAACTCGTTTTAGAGTCAATGTTTTCTTTCAAAGTGGGTTTTTAAGTATGGCTTTAAGGCTAATACCCGATCGCATTAGAACCATTGAAGAATTGAGTTTGCCTCAAGTAATGTATAATTTTACCAAAGCCAAGCAGGGGTTTGTTCTAATCACCGGAGCAACTTCACAGGGCAAGTCGACAACTTTAGCAGCTTTAATCGATGAAATAAATCACACTAGAAGAGAACATATTATTACTATTGAACACCCCATTGAGTATGTGTTTAAAGATGATAAAAGTATTGTTGACCAAAGAGAAGTTTACCAGGATACTTTAAGTTTTGCTAAAGCTTTAAGGTCTTCTTTGAGAGAAGACCCTAATGTGATTATGGTAGGAGAAATGAGGGATTTTGAAACTATTTCAACCGCCATTACAGCGGCCGAAACTGGCCATTTGGTTTTTGCTACCCTGCATACCAATTCAGCTAGTCAAACTATTCATCGGATTATTGATGTGTTCCCGCCTCATCAACAAAATCAGGTGCGAGCTCAATTGGCCAGTTCTTTGTTGGGGGTTGTTTCGCAAAGACTAGTTCCTAAAATTAAAGATGGGTTTGCACCAGCTTGCGAGATTATGATGGTGAATTCGGCCATTGCTAACTTGATTAGAGAAGACAAAGTTCATGAGGTGCAGGCGGTGATTGAAACTTCAGCTAAGCAAGGGATGATCTCGATGAACAAATCTTTAAGTGATTTAGTTAAAGCTAAAGAAATTTCCAAAGAAGTAGCCTTGTCTTATTCTCTAAGTCCAGATGATTTAGAGGTACGTATTAGATAATGAGCTATTTTAAGTATTTTAATTAAATTAAAAAATGAAATTTAGCTATACAGCCAGAACCAAAGAAAAAAAAAAAAAAAAAGGTGTTATTGAGGCTTCTACCGAAAAGGCAGCTTTAGAGGTTTTAGGTAAATACGGATTTTACACTACTCTTTTAAGTTCTCAAGATAATCAGAACGTTTTTGCTAAAGACTTAAAGCTTTTTAGTCGAGTTTCAGCTAAAGAATTAATAATGCTTACTCGGCAAATGGGTACAATGTTGAAATCGGCTATTCCGCCTTTGGAAACCATTAGAACCCTAGTGGCTCAAACCGATAACAATACCTTGAGAGAGCAACTCTTAAAAATTTCAGAGTCTATCGAAACGGGTAGCACTTTAAGCCAAGCTTTTGGTCTTTTTCCTAAAACTTTTAATAATTTTTTTGTTAGTATTATTAAGTCAGGGGAAGCAACTGGCAAGGTGGCGGATTCTTTTGTTTATCTGGCGCAACACTTAGAAAATGATTATGAATTTAAGCAAAAAATTGTGGGGTCTTTAACCTATCCAATTTTTATCATTATTGTTTTTGCTATGGCTGGGTTAATTGCTATTTTTGTGATTATCCCTAAGTTATCCGATTTATTATTGACTATGGGCGGTAAGTTACCCTGGCCAACCGTAGTTCTAATTGCCGTGGGAACTTTTATGAAAAATGGAGGACTTTTTTTGATACCCTTTTTAGTAGTTCCTCCTATCGCGGTTTTTCTTGGGGTTAAAAAATCGCTTAATTTTAGAAAAAAGTACGACCGTTTCAATCTTAGATTACCTTTTATAGGTAACTTTTTAAAAAAGTTTTATTTGGTTAGATTGGGAGAAAATTTATCTGTTTTGATAGCGGCAGGATTACCGATTACGCAAGCTTTAAAAATTACCAAAGAAATTATTGGACACACTGTTTATCAAGAAATTATGGAAGAAACAGAGGCTCGGGTAGCGAGGGGAGATAGAATTAGTTTAGTTTTTTTAGCTCATCCCAATGAATTCCCCCCATTTATTTCGCAAATGATTTCGACTGGCGAGGAAACCGGTAGGTTGGATAAAATTTTAATGGATACGGTAGAGTTTTATCGTAAAGACATTTCTAGAACCGCCGAGCAATTGGCCACTATCATTGAGCCAGTTTTAATTGTAACCTTGGGGTTGGCTATTGCTTTTCTGGCCTTTGCTGTCTTTTTACCACTGTTTAATATTAGTGGAGGCGCAGGATCTTTTTAGCTCATTATGAAGAATATTAATTTAAAGCTAAAAGAGGGTTTTACTTTAATTGAGCTGTTAGTTACGATTGCCATTATTGGAATTTTAGCTGGATTTATTTTGACTAGATACCCAGTGACTATTAAGCAAGGCAACGATGCTAGAGTTATTAATGATTTAAGTCAATTTAGGGTGGAGACAGGAATCATTTTTCAAGCTGATAAAAATTTTAGCAACCTTAACTGCACGGTGGGTAGTAACAGTTGTAGCTGTACCAACGTCACTTTAAATACTCTTTGCACCGATGCCAGAAAAAATTCTGATCAGGACTTTATTTATCAGCGTAACCAGGATAATTTAGGTTTTTGTTTGGTGGCGCATCTGGCGGGTGATAATAGTTATTTTTGTGTGGATGGAAACCTTTACGCCAAAAAGTATATCACTACTCCTGCTACTTGCACAGCAGGTTGCGTGGCAGGTAATAGTTGTAGGTGTGAATAACTAGCCAGTATTTTCTAATCAACATATGCGTGTGAAATGAAAGAAGTGAATTCAATCATTTCTTGAGGTAAATGTTTAAAGTTTTTAAATAATTCTTCTTTAG
>JAPLWD010000059.1:4016-4917 GCA_026396775.1 Candidatus Gribaldobacteria bacterium | reverse complement strand
CCAATCCCCTCCATCCCCTCAAAAATAATAGCCTGTGGAATTTTTCCACTCACCACCATTCTCTGCAAAAACTCCCACTGCCTTTTATGTCCACAAAAACCCATATAATTATAAATAACCTATCGCTATACCCTAAATTGCGAGATGAGGCGAGGGAAGTTATTTTTGTGAACATCCGGAGCCGACTTGCCTTTCGTAATTTAACCCACTTTACTTATGGCTCATAATGCTCTTTTTGTACAAATCTAAGTTTTCTAACACTACGCCCGTGCCCCTTACCACACAAAATAAAGGCTCTTGAGCCACAAAACAAGGCACCCCCGTTGAATTAGCAATTAGCTGGTTTAAATATTTCAACAACGAGCCACCCCCCGATAAAATCATCCCCTTATTCATAATATCAGCCGATAATTCGGGTGGAGTTTCTTTTAAAACCATTTTCACGCCTTCAATAATTTCTAAACAAACACTATTGATAGCCTTAGCTATTTCGTTGGAAGACAATTTAATATTGCGAGGTAAACCCGAAATTAAATCACGCCCCCTAATTTCATAAAAATCTTCTTTTTTCTGCACAAAAGCTCGGCCAATTTTAATTTTTATCTCTTCAGCCGATTGACTCCCCACCGCCAAGTTATATTCTTTTTTAATAAATTCTGTAATCTTTTCATCCATTTTATCACCTGCCACCCGAATGGAAGTGCCCGTCACAATGCCACCTAAAGAAATCACCGCAATTTCAGAAGTGCCCCCACCAATGTTAATAATCATATTGCCCTCGGAAGCATTAATAGGAATTCCCGCCCCAATGGCAGCTAAAATTGGTTCCTTGGCCACATAGGCTGCTCTGGCACCTGCCGCTATGGCCGCCTCAATCACCGCCCGTCTTTCGGTGGAAGTT
>JAPLWD010000059.1:0-3995 GCA_026396775.1 Candidatus Gribaldobacteria bacterium | reverse complement strand
CTACAGGCACTGAAATTAAAACTTCGGGTTTGATAAAGCCAAAAAAACCTCGGGTTTTATTGATAAAATGCCGAAGCATCGCTTGGGTTACTTTATAATCAGCAATCACCCCATCCTTCATTGGGCGATAAACCGTAATTGTATCAGGAGTGCGTCCTATCATCAGCTTGGCCTCATTTCCTACGGCCAAAATTTTATTGTCCGGTCTAGACACGGCCACCACCGATGGCTCTTGTAACACAATCCCCTTCTTGGGAACAAACACCAAGCTGTTACAAGTACCCAAATCAATCGCAATTTTATTTACAAAAAAACTCATAATTAATTACTCGCTCTTTTAATATTACATCCCAATTGATTTAACCTTTCTTCTATTTTTTCATAACCTCGGTCAATTTGATCAACATTTTTAATGGTGGTTTTACCCTCGGCCATTAAACCCGCCAAAACTAAACTCGCTCCCGCCCGAATATCCCACGACTCAATTGTTACCCCTTTTAAAAGTGTGGGACCAAAAACAAAAGCCCGGTGCGGATCAACAATTTCAATATCAGCCCCCATTTTTCTTAGCTCTTGAGTATACTGTAGTCTGTTTTCGTATAAGGGGTCGTGAATTAAGCTTTTACCAGTGGCTTGAGTCAATACAGGTACCACTAGGGGTAACAAGTCCGTAGGAAAACCAGGATAAGGTAAAGCTTGCACTTTCACCGGCTTAATATCACGGGACTCAAAAACTTCCACCGAATTTGTATCCTTTCTAAAATCAATGCCCATTTGCCTTAGTTTTTCTAAGAAGTGATCTAAATGCTCTAAAACCACATTTTTGACCACCAGCCTGCCTTCTGTTAAAGCACCCATCACAATAAAGGTTCCGGCCTCCAAATAATCCGAAACAATTTTATGCTCCACACCTTTCAGTTTTTTTACTCCTTTAATTTTTAAGGTGTGCGTACCAACCCCCTCTATATCAGCCCCCATATTTTTTAGCATCAAACACAAATCTTGCACGTGAGGCTCTTGAGCCGCTATTTTTAAAATAGTTTCACCCTTAGCCAAACAAGCGGCCATTAGCACAGTTTCTGTCGCTGTGACTGAAAACTCCGATAAAATAATTTCCTTACCCTCTAAGGCTTGGGCTTTAAAGTAATAAAAATCGCCTTCTTCTTTAATATCGCCCCCCAATTCCTCTAGTGCCTGTAAATGAGTAGTGATCGGGCGTAAACCAATGCGGTCACCGCCAGGTCGAGAAATTTTGAATTCTTTAAAGCGGGCCAACAAAGCCCCAATCAATAAAACCGAAACTCGTGATTTAGAAAACTTTTCAAAGTCAATTCGTTCAGGCGAAACATCATCTCCAACCTTAATCGATATTTTATGTTCACCCAGCCATTCCACTTGGGCACCCATTTCTTCCAAAATACCAATCAAGTTTAAAATATCAGTGACTTTGGGCACATTCTCAATAATACATTTTTCTTCAGTTAATAAAGTAGCAGCCAAAATAGCCCCAGCCGCATTTTTGGAGCCATTCACGGTTATTTCGCCCTCTAATTTTCCGCCACCCTCAATAATAAATTTATCTGCCATATTCATTTAAGTTTATAAATTCTTTAAATTACGAAATGAGGCGAGGGAAGTTATTTTTGTGAACATCCGGAGCCGAGTGGGCACGGTGTTTGTACAAATCCGTAGGCAAACGAGCGAGGTGAGGACTAAGCCAGCAAACTCGCTGGGTTTGCTGGCGGTTCACAAAAATAACTTCCCCAGAAGACTTGCCTTTCGTAATTTAGGATGATCTTTTTTTATGATTTATACTGAATTCTATCGCAAAACCCACTAAATATCAACACCCCATATAACAACGCTCTTGTCATTGCGAGAAGGTCGCCCAGCAGGGCGAGCGACGAAGCAATCTCTCCTCAAACATTATTCACTTTCAAGACGACCGTCATCAAACTGAATAAATTTTTAAAGGTCTGCCCCTTATAAATCGGCGTTAAAAAAACACCCTTACCTATTTTTTGCGATCGCAAAAAATACGTCGGGGTTATGTTGGCTAAAATTTTATAAGAAAAAACTGCATTATAGAAAATGCAGTACCTATTTCTCATTCATACTGAACAAAAGACCAAAAAAAATTTGTCATTCTGAGCGATAGCGAAGAATCTTGAAACCCAAAAGATAAACTAACCGCAGTCTATCTTCTTCGGAGGCAACTTGGCAGTCTTTTCGGATTTTCCCACAAGAATACTTTAATCGTGTCATTGTATTCTTTTACGAAAACCTTATAAACCTTGCCGTCAATCAACAAGTAGACACCCTCAAAATAAGCACCTGGCTGGATACGCAAATAGCAATATCCAAAATCCTTATCCTTATTTCTAATATCAAAAGGCTTATCCTCATTTTCCCGGGCCAAGATAGCGCCCTTCGGAAACTTCAAATTCAGCTCATGATATGGTGGCTCCTCTGAATGTTTCTGAAAAATTAAGCATTTTTCCTCAACATTTCCTTCGCTCGCCAGATAAATCTTAGTTCTTCCAACCGGATCTACAAAAATAGGCCTGTCTGTTTCCACAGCAGTTCCCTTCTCAAACACGCTCATTACCGCTATGTCAATCTGACAATCGATCTTAAAAAACCTAAAATCAAACCACTTTTGTTCCTGATTCTGATTTCCCATCAGAAATCCTCCTTGCGTTTATTAAAACGCTTTAAAAGTGCTTGGTATTGTTAGTGACCAAGTCACTAACCGGCTTTGAAATAATTTTCAAAACCGTAGCTGGCTGCATTTTTAACTATTCTTAAAATCCAACCACTTACAGTTTTAAAAACTTCTAAAGATATTGATTCATCAGTCAATACCTATTTTAGGTCGCTCCTTACGACCTATCCTTTCTTTTTGTAGGCACTAGTTGCCCAAACAAATTGACGGGTCATCTCATTACCTACAATTTGACAAGACTTGTCAAACCTGTTCCAGAACCATCGCCAGCCAAGGTAAATCGAGCTCATAACGCAAATGACAGACAAAGAAATGATTGTAGCAACCATCTTTTTTCTCCTTTATAAACAATTTTTTAAAATTTACGATTCTGGAAATATGTCTATACCCTAGCACATATTTGATTGAGTGTCAATAGTGCAGAAAATTTGGTTTGGGCTATAATAAACAAAATAGTTTTGTAAATAGTTCAGTATGAATAAACCAATTCGGGTGCTAATTATTTGGCTAAGCGTTGCCTTCTTCTTGGTAACAGGAGCCTATCTTTATTTATATAGCCAAGGTATTAGAGTTGATCTGGCAAAATGGCGGTTAGTTAAAACTGGCGGTTTTGAAATTCAAATTACCAGCCCCTCGGGAGTGGATATTTATTTAAATGGCAAAAAGAATAAAACCACTGGCTTTCTTTCTAACTCGGTTTTTATTAAAAATCTTTTGCCCAAAACCTACAAAGTTGAAATCAAAAAAGCGGGCTATTTAACTTGGCAAAAAAGCTTGCTTGTTGAAAAGGGCTTGGTTACTAAAGTTCCAGAAATAATTCTTTTCAAAGAAAATCCTAGCTTCGAAACTCTAAACACTAATGTAAACAACTTCTTAATTAGCTCGGATAACCAAAAAGTTTTAATTGAAACCCAAGTTAACCAAAGCTGGAGCTACTTATTACAAGAAGCCTCAACTTTTAAAAATCCCACTACTCTTTTTTCGCAAAGCTCCTTAACGGACAAAAAAATAGTACCAATTTTTCAACAATGGCAAGATGAAAACAAAAGAATCTTGTTTACCGCCTCAACCTCTTTGGGCAATCGGGCTTTAATCGTTCAATATAATAATCTTGCTAAGCCAACTATTTTAAATCTAGCCCTAGAAAAAGACATCGAAAAAATCACTTTTTTACCTAACGACTTAACTAAGCTAGTTTATTTAAAAGCCGGCAATCTTTATTCCCTAGACTATCAAGCTACTCAACCGGCTCGCAAATTATTGGCCAACC
>JAPLWD010000072.1 GCA_026396775.1 Candidatus Gribaldobacteria bacterium | reverse complement strand
GGGCAGTGTTGCTGGTGGATGCTGTTAAGGGAGTTCAAGCTCAAACTCTTTTTAATTTAGAACAAGCTCAAAAACAAGGTTTGAAGATAATTGGGGCAGTTAACAAAATTGATCTTCCTCAAGCCAAGGTTGAAGAAATTAAGAAAGAGTTAGCGGATGTTTTAAATGTTTCTGCGGAAAGTATTTTGGCTATTTCAGGCAAAGAAGGAACAAACATTGACTTGTTACTAAAAGAAATAATTGAAAAAGTACCTGCTCCCAGTCAGCTAGAAAATGCTGATTTTAAGGCCTTGGTTTTTGATTCTAAATATGATTCATTTTCGGGAGTGATTGCTTATATCAGAGTTTTTAGCGGTCAAATTAAAAAAGGGGAAGAAGCTTATTTAATTGCTACTAAAACTAATCTTCAAGTTAAAGAAATCGGTTATTTTTTACCGCAATTAAGTGAAGGCTCTGTTTTGAAGGCCGGAGAAATAGGGTATATTAAAACTGGTATTAAGGAGCCGTTGAGAGTTAGAGTGGGCGACACTTTAATATCAAGCAAGGTTTTAACACAGGGCAAACAGGATTTGAGTAGCTTAGCCTTACTTGCATATCAAGACCCCCGACAAGTTTTATTTTTGAGTCTCTACACGCGAGATGCCGATCAATTTCCCAGCCTAAAAGACGCACTTTTGAAACTGCAATTAAATGATCCTGCTCTTAGGTTTGAATCAGAATCTAAGCTAGCTTTGGGCAGGGGATTCAGGTGTGGTTTTTTAGGAGCCTTACACGGTTATTTTTAAAATTAAACTTAAAAATCAGAAAGAAATTTTTGTTTCTTCACCGGCTTTGTGGCCAGATCCGTCTCAAATAGACATTATCGAAGAGCCTTGGGCTCAACTTGAGATTGTTGTGCCCAATAACTATTTCAGCCAAGTGGTAAAGGTTCTGCAAGATTTTAAGATTGCTTTAAAATCAACTAAGTCTTTAACTTATCAAAAATCGATTGTAGAGGCACAGGCTCCCTTGAGAGAAATTATTACAGGCAGTTTTTATGATAAGCTAAAAAGTGCAACAGAGGGATATGCTTCTTTTAATTTTGAAACTATTGGTTTTGAAATTTCAGATCTTGTAAAATTAGACATCTTGATTGCTGGTAATAAAGAGGATGTTTTTGCTAAAATAGTGTCAAGGGTGGAAGCTTATACCGAGGGAAGAAAGTTCCTGGAAAAACTTAAAGATGTTTTGCCACCCCAACAATTTACCGTGGCGTTGCAAGCCGTAGTGGCAGGCAATATTATAGCTCGTGAAACGATTAAGGCGTTAAAAAAGGATGTAACGGCACATTTGTATGGAGGCGATATCACGAGGAGAAAAAAACTTTGGGAAAAACAGAAAAGGGGTAAGGCCGAGCTAAAACAAAAAGGCCGGGTGAGTATCCCAGCCGAAGTATTTTTAAAAATTCTAAAAGACTAGGGGGGCCTAAGAGGATGTTAATTAGAAGAATGAGGGTAGGATGAGGGAGAGAACCATTGATACAACTATAAATGAAACTAAGATGACCCAAATGGCTTTAATAATTTTTTTATTAGTCATATTTGTAGTTTTTTACCTATATCTGTAAAAGGATATATACTTATGGATAAGCTTAACAAGCGTTTTAAAACTATATCCGTTATTATTTTTATTATTGTTGCCTTGCTTCTGGGGCTTTTAATTTATTTGAATTGGGGTATCTTTAAAAGGAGGATGGGGCTTGAGAGAGAATTAAATTCATTAAAGAAGGAAGTTGGAGTTTTAAGGGAGCGAAGCAAAATTTTAGGCGCTCAATTTTCAGGAGATGGTTTATCTAGTTATCTAGAAAGGCTAGCCCGAGAGGATTTAAACTTACAAAAACAAGGTGAGCAGGTGATTATTTTTCCTCTTTTTGTAGACGCTACATCAAGTGAGAAAAAGGAAAATCAAGATTTAAATAAAAAAAACTTATGGCAATTAATTTTTGGTAATTAAAGTATATCATTTTAGTTATCAAATTCAAGTTTTAAAATAAGCGAGAGTAACGCAGTAGCGTTGCGTTTGCTACTCAAGTTCCGTTAGAAATATGCGAGTGTAGTTCAGTGGTAGAATGATTCCTTCCCAAGGAATAGATAGGGGTTCGATTCCCCCCACTCGCTCAGAAACTGTTTCGTGCCAGCGTAGCTCAACTGGTAGAGCAACGGTATCGTAAACCGTAGGTTGTCGGTTCAATCCCGATCGCTGGCTTATACTTTTTGTTATTCTGAGTACATCACACTTTCTTCTGTCATTCTGAGGCATCCGCCAGCTGGCGGAGCCGAAGAATCTCCGAGATCCTTCGCTTCGTTCAGGATGACAAGGGGGGTATTGTTCATTTTCTTTTTGCTAACAAATATGGTATATTGAATTTGATAGAAATAATCAAGCTGTAATGAATAAAGATTCTTTTCCTAAAATAGAATTCTTGGAATTAAGACTTTTGAATCTAGAGAAGAATACTAAGGTTAAAGGGATTAATCAAGAGATTAAAGAGCTAGACGCAAGAATCAACCAACTAGATTTTTGGGACAAAGAAGACAAGCCAGCAATTTTACAACAGCAATTTAATGGTTTAAAAAATAAAAAAAATCTGTTAGATATTTTTAAAAAAGAATTAGCAGATTTAGTTGAATTGTCAGCATTAGTTGACGCTGATACCCCTGAAAATCACCAAGTCAATGAGAAGTTGGGATTATTAGAGGATGAATTTGAGGATTTAGAAAAACAATTAATTCTAACCGAAAAATACGATGGAAAGGGGACTATTTTAACAATTAAAGCGGGGGCAGGAGGAAGAGATGCAGAAGACTGGGCTAGTATTTTGTGGAGAATGTATCAGCGTTATCTAGAAAGAAAAGATTGGCATTTTTCTGTATTAAGCCAGCAATATTCGGATGGAGTTTCTGTGGAGAGTAGAATCGGAATTAAAGAAATTAACCTTGAGATTAAAGAGCCTTTCAGTTATGGACTTCTAAAAAACGAAAATGGTGTCCATAGATTGGTTAGAGTTTCTCCTTTTTCAGCTAAACAGTTACGACATACCTCTTTTGCCTCGGTTGAGGTTATGCCAAAGCTAGATAACCTTGATTTAAAAGATTTAGAAATAAAGCCCGAGGAATTAAAAATAGATTTCTTCAGATCTTCGGGCCCGGGTGGTCAAAATGTTAATAAAAGAGAAACAGCCGTTAGGATTACACACTTGCCAACTGGTTTAATTGCCTCTTCGCAAGTGGAAAGAACACAATTGGCTAACAGAAAGATAGCTTTCAATTTATTACTCGCTAAAATTTGTTTTTTTAAGGAAAGAGAGAGAAAAATAGAGGTATCAAATATATCTGGTGATAGGAAAATTGTTTCTTTTGGTAGTCAAATCAGATCTTATACCCTGTATCCGTATAAACTAATCAAAGATCACAGGACTTATTTTGAAACTAATAAAGTTGAGGAAGTTTTAGATGGTGATATTGACAACTTTATTAAGGCTGAAATTAGTCTTTAGATTAAAACTTTTAAGTTATGATTTCTTTTCAAAGCGTTATTAAAGCTTATAATTCTGGCGATAAAATTATTACAGCGATAGGTGGTGTTTCTTTTGCTATCGAACCTGGTGAGTTTGTTTCGCTAGTTGGCAAGTCTGGGTCAGGGAAAACTACTTTAATCAAGCTATTGGTTGGGGAAGAGAAGCCCACTGAAGGCAGTGTTTTTTTTCAAGATCTAGAGGTATCAACTGCTCGGTCGGAAGTTTTACAGAAAATTAGAAGAAAAATTGGGGTTGTCTATCAAGATTACAAGCTTTTGTTAAATAAAACTGTTAAGGAAAATTTGAGTTATATTATGGAAGTAATTGGGGCTCCTCAAGAAAATATTGATGCGGATATACCTCAAGTTTTATCAATAGTTGGCTTGGATCAAAGAATGAATAATTTTCCTCACGAATTGTCGGGGGGTGAAAAACAAAGATTGGCTATAGCTAGAGCTTTAATCCATCGGCCACAAGTGATAGTGGCTGACGAGCCTACGGGCAACCTAGACCTGTATAATACTTATGAAATTATTTCCTTGTTGCAAAAAATAAATAATTTAGGCACAACTGTGATGCTTTCTACTCACAATAAAGAAATTGTAGATGCCTTAAAAAAAAGAGTCATCACCCTTGAGAGTGGTAAGATCATTTCTGACGAAAAAGTTGGTAAATTTATTCTTTAAAATATGAATTCATTTTTTAAAAACATTTTTAGGTTTGGCTGGGCTAACTTTTATCGTAACAAATTACTAAGCTTTCAAGTTATTTTTGTTATGGTGGTAGTTGTTTTAACAGTTACCTCACTGTTTTTGTTTAAGGGCTTAGCCAGCTACCTAATTGGCGAGATTGAAAAAAGGGTGGATGTAGTAGTTTCCTTTAAGAGAGAAGCCTCCGAAGAAGATATTTTAAAAGTTAAGGAAAAATTATATAGTTTCTCTCAAGATATTGAAAATATTGATTACATATCAAAAGACAGGGCTCTGGAGTTGTTTAAAGAAAAACACGTCAATGATCCAGTTTATCAGCAAGCCTTAAACGAGTTACAGGATAACCCTTTGTTAGCTTCCTTAAACGTCAAGGCGAACAATTTAAAATCTTACGCTGATATCACTGGTTTTCTTGAAAAAAATGAAGATTTTGCTAGCTTGATTAACAAAATCTCATATAATGACACTACTCATAAACAGGCGATAGAGAAATTGATTTTAATCACCAACGGCGTTAAGCAGGCTGGGATAACGATAGGTGTTATTTTAAGCTTGTTAGTCATTTTAATCACCTTTAACACGGTTAAGCTATCAATCCTCTCGTTTAAGGATGAAATCACTACTATGAAACTTGTGGGAGCTTCTAGCCGGTTTGTGAGGGGGCCTTTTGTAATTCAGATATTTATTTGTGGGATTTTTTCCGTGGCGATAGCGGACTTAATCATTTTTTGTGGGTCTTTTTATTTAAACAATAAAATTAGCACTTGGCTTTCGCAGTTTAATATTTTAAATTATTTTCAGGGCAATCTCTTGTTTTTAGTAGCAATCCAGATTAGCATTGTAATAATACTAGGTTTTATTTCTACCTGGTTAGCCTCAAGGAAATATTTAAAAATTTAGCGAGATCTTTCGCTTCGTTCAGGACGACGAGGGGGTGACAGAGGGTATTTGCGGGATCGTCTAATGGTAGGACGATGCGCTCTGGACGCATTAATCTAGGTCCGACTCCTAGTCCCGCAGTTATAACCTAAAAAAACACTTTCTTGACGAGAGTGTTTTTTTAGTTGATAAAATTAGGTGCAGGAGTTTTCCACAGGTATCGGTATTGACGAATAATATCGGATAAACGATAATAGCTTAATGCCAAAAGATAAAAAAAATATTTTTTATATTTCATTGCAACAAGCCAGCATAATTAGTGGGTATTCTCAAGAATATCTTAGCTTGAGATCTAGGCAGGGGAAACTAAAAGCTAAAAAAATTGGCAGAAACTGGGTAACAACAAAACCTTGGCTTAGGTATTACATTAAAAATGTTAAGAACGAAGAGAACGGAAAGATTAAAAATGAAAATATTTTTTCAAGTTTTGGATTAAGTCAGTCTAGTAAAAATAACGATAATCAAGAAAATTCTTTTAGGTTGTTGGCGGGTATTTCTGATAAACAAGACAAAAGGTTTCAACCCGATATCGCTTCCGATATTCAAACCGATACCATTTTAAAGCCCCAATTTTTTTCTAGTCAAAACACCGCGAAAAGATTGAGCTTAGTGAGCGTTGAAAAGTTTAATCATCCAATTAGTTTAAAAAATAAAAACACTTTTTCTCGGAGTAAAAGTACTTTAGGGCTTTTGGGAGTAGGGTTATTGACTATTCTTATGGTTGGGTTAGGGATTTCGGTTAATTCAGATGAAAATTATTATCAAGAAGTTTATTCTCAAAAGAGTCAATTTTTAACAGGTTCCACTTTAAACGCTACTTTTTCTAAAATAAAAAAAAGCTCGGATTTAGTTATTAAAAATGTTTTAGATTCTTTTGAAAGGGTGGTTGCTGAACAACAGATTAGTCAAAAGATGGCAGGGCTTGGCAATAAACTAGGCGAATGGGGATCTTATTTAAACCAGAAGAAATCCTTGGCTATTAATAATTTTGATAAAAACGATAGGCAGTTTGAGAATGGGATAGTAGTGGTACCTTCTTCAAGCCCCAAAGAGGATGAAGATTTAAAAAAGAAAGTTCAGGGGGCTTTTTCGGATGAAGTTTTAGTTGAGCCGATTGATGATAATTCTGGAGCAGTGGTTCCTGTTTTTCGTGATAATAAATTGGGGGATAGATATTTGTATATGTTAGTGCCACAACGGCCATAATTTTAAAAGTTCCAATGCCAAAAATTACCATTTTAACCGCATTCTTATTGATAGCGGGGGTGATGGTTAGTAGTTGCGGAACGATTTTTGCTTACACAATGTCAAGTAGTAACTATAAGATGGAGCTAGATTCAGCTAATGTTGGGGGTGGGCAGTCAGCTTCTAGTTTATATAATCAACAAAGTACTCTTGGGGAGGTTGGTACTGGGTTTTTATCTACAAGCCTTTCAAGGCTGTATGCTGGGTTTCAACAAAATTATCAAACTGCGACTACTTCTTCTTGTAATAATAATGGGATTTGTGATTCGCCTGATGAAACTATAAACAATTGTAGTTCGGATTGTGGTTGTAATAATAATTTAGCCTGCGAAACATCCCGAGGGGAGGACATTTTAAATTGTAACTTTGATTGTGGTAATAAAGCCACTATCTATTCTCCTGAAGGGGCAACTTTGCTGATTGAAAAAATTGAAATAAAAAATATCAGTTTTGATTCAGCTTTAGTTTCTTGGCAAACTTCTGATTTAGGGGTTTGTAAGTTTGTTTGGGGAACCACAACAGATTATTTTGGTGGAACAGTTGGGGAAGAAGACTTTTGGATTAATCATACAACTTTAATTAGTAATCTTTATTCTGGAAGCTTTTATCATTTTAAAGTAATTTGTCGGGGCACCAATAACCAGTGGGCTCAAAGCAAAGATTATAAGTTTTCAACTTTGTCTATCCCTCAAGAAAAAGTAGTTCCGAATGTTGAGAATTTATCTTACGAATCCAAAGATCGAGGAGTCAATTTAACTTGGAAAAATCCAACAGAAGGGGAGTTTAAAGAAATTCAAATTCGTAAAAGCACAAAGTTTTATCCGCAAAATTCTAATGAAGGAGAGTTGGTGTATCAGGGGGTTGATAATTTTTTCTTAGATCAAAAAATTGATTTAGAGCAAGACTATTATTATACGGTTTTCACGGTTGATGAAGCGGGGGATTATTCGTCGGGAGTTATCTTAAGAGCTAAATTAAACAAGGCAGGAGAAAAAGTTCAACCTCAACCGCCGGTTAGTGAACCTACAAAGCCTGCCCCGCCCGAGGTTGAAAAACTAACTTGGAATGATTTTGAATTTTGGCAAGGTAGTAAAAGAATAGAGTTTACAGCAGGGAAGCTTTTATTTAAAGAAGGTTTGCCCATTAAAATAGCCATTGCTTATAAAAAAGTTCCGGAAGTTTTAAAAACGATTCTAGTTTCTTTGAAGAATGACAATGAGTATTTTTCATTTTTACTTAAAATTAATCAAGAAAAAACTCATTATATTGCCACAATTGTTCCTCCGGCTGTGGGTCTTTACCCTTTTGACATTTATGTTTTGGATTATCAAAATCAAAGCCTTAAGAAGATTCAAGGCTTTATGGAAATTGGATCCCAAAGAGTATTTCTAAGTTTGTTAGATTTTGGACAGTACTTTTCTTTCCCAGTTGTAGGTTTAATTGTTTTGGTGATTTTATTTTTAATAATACTAATACTAAGAAGAAGGCTCAAGAATAAGAACAAAAAATGAAAAATTTAAATAAAAATTTAATATTTTTATTTTTGATAGCATTAATCCTATTTGGTTTTGGCTTAGTGACTAAGGCTGATTTTAATTCTCAAATTAATTATCAGGGAAAATTAACGAACGCTAGCGGTGGCAATGTCAGCGATGGAGGTAAGTGCATGAATTTTGCTATGTATGATGCAGAAACCAGCGGATCTTTGCTGTGGAGCGAAGAATGGGTGGCTTCAACCAGCTATGCCACTTCTTCTAGCGGAATATTTTCAGTGCTATTGGGCGAACATCAATCTTTATCAGCGGTTGATTTTAACCAAGTAATTTTTCTAGAGGTTCAGTTTGATCCTGGATGTGATGGGGTTTACGAAGAAGTTTTTTCACCACGAAAAAAGTTAGGTGCAGTACCAGCCTCTTTGGAAGCTAAAAAATTAAGCGGTAAAACCGAGGCTCAATTTGGTACTTTGGCAGAAAACGAAGTAATAACTGGAGTGTGGAATTTTAGTAACACTTTAACCGCCACAGCCACTAATATAACGGTAGGCAATACTACAACAGCTTTAACTGTTATTCAAAATGGTTCAGGAAAATTAGTGGACTTTAAAGACGGAACTACCTCAACTTTTGTAATTTTAGACGGAGGTAATGTTGGTATAGCCACATCTTCGCCTTTAGCTAAGCTGGATGTTTTTGGAGA